>NZ_JBYIQP010000100.1:0-21566 GCF_057707665.1 Actinacidiphila sp. bgisy167
GGATGGGGGGTTGACCCCCCCCTGTCCCCCCCCCGCGTCGCCGTGCACTGCCCGGCACCGCCGAGCACCGACCAGCACAGACCGAAGACCGATCGATCGTGGAGGGAGTCGTTGTGCGCCGCATCCTGAGCGCATGGGACAAGAAGCTGTTCCGGAGGGTTGCCGATCGTCCCTGGCCGGCCGCCGAGCCGGTGCTGCCGCGGCTCAGCAAGGCCGCCGACCACGGGCTGCTGTGGTTCGGGGTCGCGGCCGGCATGGCGGCCGTCGGCGGTCGCACCGGCCGACGTGCCGCGCTGCGCGGCGCGGGGTCGCTGGCGGTGGCGTCGGCGGTGGTCAACACCCTCGGCAAGGGCGCGGTGCGCCGCAGCCGGCCCGTCCTGGACGGCGTGCCCGTGATGCGTCGGCTCTCGCGGCAGCCCGGCACCACGTCCTTCCCGTCCGGCCACGCCGCGTCAGCCGCCGCGTTCGCCGCGGGCGTCGCCCTGGAGTCACCCCGCTGGGGGGCCGCGGTGCTGCCGGTCGCCTGGTCGGTGGCGTTCTCGCGGATCTACACGGGTGTGCACTATCCCAGCGACGTCGCCGCCGGATTGACCCTCGGCGCGGGGGCGGCCCTCGCGGCCCGAAGCCTCGTGCCGACCGCGCGGCAGTTGGAGATGGCCCCGACTCCCCGGGCCGACGCCCCCGCGCTGCCGGACGGCCGCGGGCTCTACGCGGTCGTCAACGAGGTGTCCGGACCCCCGCCGCTGCTCGGCCCGCCCGCCGAACGGCTGCGCGCCGCGCTGCCCGAGGCCGTGGTCGAGGTCTGTTCGGAGGACGACGACCTCGCCGAGATGCTGGAGAAGGCCGCCCAGCAGGCCGCGCAGTCCGGCGGCGCGCTCGGCATCCACGGCGGGGACGGCAGCGTCAGCCTCGCCGCGTCGGTCGCCCTGCGGCACGGCGTGCCCCTGCTCGTCTCCCCCGGCGGCTCGTACAACCACTTCGCGCTCGACCTGTCGATCCGGAGCATCGACGACGCCGCGCGGGCGGTCCAGGAGGGCACCGCCATCGCCGTCGACGTCGCCCGCGTCACCCCGACCGGCGACGCCGCGGGCGAGAAGGCCGAGTCGGCCGAATCGACGGTCTTCCTCAACACCTTCAGCATCGGCGTCTACCCCGACCTGGTCCACTACCGTGAACGCTGGTCGCGGCGCGTGGGCAACTGGCCCGCCGGGGTGCTGGCCGCGCTGCACGTACTGCGCACCTCCGCCCCGACCGACCTCGTGATCAACGGGCAGCGGCACTCGGTCTGGATGCTCTTCGCCGGCAACGGCGCCTACCGCAGCGTCGGGCCGGCGCCGGTGCGCCGCCGCGCCCTGTCCGACGGGCAGCTCGACGTGCGCATCGTCCCCGGCCGCCCCTACGCCCGCGCCCGCCTGCTCGCCGCGGCACTCACGGGCTCCAGCACGGCCCTGCTGCGGCGGCTGCGGATCAGCGGCGTCGAGCAGGGAACCCGCCTGGCCTTCGACGGCGAGGTGGCGCCCGCGCCACGCGACCTGGTGATCGACAAGGCCAACGAGGCCCTGACCGTCTACCGACCGATCTGACCGTGCCGACCGCTCTGACCCCATGGAGCGACGCGGGCCGCGCTCCTCAGGGAGCGCGGCCCGCGCGGGGGACGGAAGGGCTGGGTCAGCCCGACAGGCCCGCCAGCGCCCGGACGCCCTCGCCCCTGATGGTGAGCGTGTCCGGCGACCCCGCGTCTATCGCGAGGGTGAGGTCGTCCGACGGCCAGCCGTTGCTCAGCGCCGCCAGCGGCAGGACGCGGTAGCCCCGGGCGTTCGGCAGGGCGTGCGCCAGGCGCACCTCCGAGGTGAAGACCGGGACGAGCTTCGTCCCGTCCTCCTGCTCGAAGACGGGCAGGCTGATCATCTCCTGCTCCTCCCCGTCCGCGCCGGCCGCCGGCTCCTCCGGCGGGCCCGGCACCGGCAGCAGGATGTCGCTGGCGGCCAGGGTGGTGAGCGCGGCGGCGTTGTCGCCGCCGGTGGCGATCTCGTGCAGGGCACGCTGCGCCGGGGGCTGCGCACCGTTCGGAGTGGTGAAGTCGGTCATGGCCGTTCCCTTCCGTTGCTTGCGTGCGGGGTGGCTCGGGGACTGCGCGTACCCAGCGGGGAAACGGTCATGCGCGCTATGCGGGGTCACCCGTACTCGGTACCGCCCTTGCGGGTGAGATAGGCGTCGCTGACCGCCTTCAGGACGGCGCGTCCGCCGAGCTCGGGGCTGCGGCGGTCCGGGGCCGCCCGGACCACGACGCCTTCGCGCAGATGCAGACCTCGGCCGGAGACGGTCTCGGAACCCCGCGCGAGCTCCAGGACGGCGTCCAGGTCGAACGGGCCCTCGTACAGCGTCGGCACCAGCGGCACGCTCCCGGGCGGGAGCACCGCGGCCGGGTCGAGCCACCGCACGGCCCCGCCGACGTCGACGGCGATGTCGAAGACCGCGAAGCCGGGCGTGTCGCCGCGCGCGTCGGCGCCGTAGCCGAGGTCCTGGACACCCGCGCCGTAGACCTCGCCGAAGACGGCCACCCGGTCGGCGCCGAGCCGGTCGGCGAGGGCCGCCGCGACGTCGGGCAGGCGGTGGCTGCGGACGGCGCGCCAGTAGAGGTTGCCGTCGGACTCCTTCAGGGCGATGCGCTGGGCGCCCAGCCCCTTGGAGGTGACCAGCACACGTCCAGAGCCGGCAAGGTAGGTCAGGCAGCACGCCGTGCCATGGAGCTTCTCGGTGACGGCGACCGGCTCACCCGGGGCGAAGACGCCGGGGTGGCGTTTGATGTTCTCGATGTCGATCCAGGGCAGCAGCTCCGGCGCGGACTCCACGTCGCCGCTCATCGCCACCGGGACCGGCGGCACCCACTTGGTGATGCCGAGGAGCCCGGCGAAGTCGGTGCCTTCCTCGGCGGCCCTCGCAAGGTCCGTGCCGTCCAGCGCGGCCGGGCGGCAGACGATGCCCTGGGACAGCTCGCCGCGCAGGCGGACCGCCTTGACGCGGTCGGCCGCGGAGCCGGCGAGCCGTCCGGTCAGGCCGAGTTCGGCGATGAGCGCGGGGGGCAGCACGGACTGCTCGGGGATGTAGAGCGCGAAGTCGCCGGTCCGGTAGACGCCCTTGGCCACGACCGCGCGGTAGAGGCCCACCTGGGCGAGTTCCAGCGCGTCCGCGTTCGGGTGGACATGGACGGTGAGCCTTTCGGCCGTGACACGCAGCGTCGACATCGGGTTCCCCCTCGTGGTCGTCCTTGGTGCGCACTACTGTGCGGGGGGCCGCGCGCCGCGGACGAACGGTTTTCCGCGCTTCGGCGACGCGAAGTCGTGGGCGGCCTGGCCCGGTTCGTGTCGGGCGCGCGTGTGGCTGGTGCGACGAGGCGGGTGCCGGGTGACCGCGGTACAGCGGTGTCGGAGCACCGGTAGACGGGAACGTTCCCGTGGTGAGGACTGCGGACGCGTACCCCCGCGTACAGGAGGCCGGCTCCCCCGGGGAGCCACCCGGCCCGGAAGGGCGGGGCGGGCGGTCGCGTCGCCCCCGCGCGGCCCAGGCTGCGGACGACGGTCGACGGCCCGTGGGCCCGAGGTGCGGCGCGGACGGCCGTCCCCCCGAACCGGGCACGGCGGCGCCGATCCGCACGAAGTGAACGTCGTTCAGTCTTTCTCTTGCCGTCGCACGGTTCCGGGAGGATGTGCCGATCATGCTGTCCCCACTGGGGAGCCCGCCGAACGGCACGCCCTCGCGCGCGCCGCGGGTTCCGCGTCCCGCCCCCGTCGAACGCGCGCACAGCCGGCGGCTGGGAGAGCTCGCCGCCCGTCCGGAGCGGGAGGCGGAGTTCTGGGCGGCCGTGGCGGCCGAGGGGACACCGCTGGTGGAGCGGCTGGAGGGCGACCCCGGGCACTGCGCGGTGACCTTCCTCTGGCGCGGAACCGCCCGGACGCGCGCCGTACTGGCCCTGCCCAACCAGGTGCTCGACCCCGACGACCTGGCGGGCAATCTGATGTCGCGGATACCGGGAACCCAGGTGTGGCACTGGACGATACGGATGCGCGCCGACTGGCGTGCCACGTACGCGCTGTGCGTGGACGAGGGCGACGGCGCCGTCGCGTCGCCCACCGGGACCGCCGGGCCCGCCGAGGCCACCGCGATCACCGCGCCCACGCAGACGTATCTGCGCCGGCTGCGCCGCCATCCGCGGCGCGATCCGCTCAACACGCAGGTCTTCCCCACCCGCTGGGGTGTCGAGCCGCTCTCGGTGGTAGCCCTCCCCGAGGCCCCGGTTCCACGGGGCGCGTGGCGGGACCGCCCCGGACCACCGGTGGGCGAGGTCTCCGTCCACACCCTGCGCAGCGCCCACCTGCGCAACTGGCGCCGTGTCTGGTGCTACGCACCGGCCGGCCACGAGGACCCGGCGGGGTTGCCCGTGGTGGTGCTGCTCGACGGGGACGTGTGGCAGCAGCATCTCGACGTCTCCGCGCTGCTCGACGGGCTCGTGGCGTCCGGCGCGCTGCCGCCGCTGCTCGCGCTGATGCCGGACGCCCTGGACAGCGGCACCCGGCGCCGGGAACTCAGCTGCGACGAACGCCTCGTGGACTTCCTGACCGGGGAACTCCTGCCCTGGGCGGCCCGCCGGTGGCCGGCGGGCGGGGACCCTGCACGCACGGTCGTCGCGGGCCAGGGCCTCGGCGGACTGGCCTCGGCGTACGCCGCCTTGCGGCGGCCCGAGTCCTTCGGGAACGTGCTCGCGCAGTCCGGCGCCTTCTGGTGGCCGGCCCGGCACAACGGCCAGGCGACGCCCGGGGAGTGGCTCACCGGGCGCGTGGCGGCGCTCGGGCGCAGACCGGTCCGCTTCCATTTGTCGGCGGGCCTGCAGGAGTGGGGACTGAAGGCCGCGGTTTACCGCTTCCGGGACGCCTTGCGGGCCCAGGGCTACGAGGTGGCCCACCACGAGTACAACGGCGGCCACGACTACCTGTGCTGGCGCGAGGACCTCATCCACGGGCTCGTCTCCCTGCTGCGCGGCCCCTTCCCCGGTTCCGTCCCCGCGGCCGCCGCCCCGCTTCTCGCCGAGGCGGCGGCCGGGGAGAAAAACGCTTGCCCGGCGGGGACGGGGCGTCCAGACTGCCCGGATGCTGATTCGGCGTGAGACCCCCGACGACGTCCCGGCGGTACAGGCGCTCACCGGGGAGGCGTTCGCGGCCGCGGGCCTTCCCGTCCCCGTCGAGGTCGCGCTGCTGGCCGAGCTGCGTCAGAGCGACGCGTGGCTGCCGGAGCTGTCGCTGGCCGCCGTGGACGCCGACGGAGGACGCGTCGTCGGACATGTCGTCTGCACGCGGGCGCACGTCGGCGGCACGCCTGTGCTCGGTCTGGGCCCGCTGAGCGTGGCGCCCGCCCACCAGCGCAGGGGGGTCGGCCTGGCGCTGGTGCACACCGTCCTGGGCGCCGCCGACGCCCTCGGGGAGCCGCTGGTCGGGCTGCTGGGCAGCCCGGACTACTACGGCCGCTACGGCTTCCGGGCGAGCACGGACTACCGGATCACCCCGCCCGACCCGGCCTGGGGGCCGTAGTTCCAGGTCCGCCCGCTGTCCGCGTACGCCTCGTCGGTGAACGGGACGTTCCGCTATGCGGGGCCCTTCGACCGCGTCTGAACGCACCCGGCGGGCGGTGGCGCCGAGCGATGGACCCGGGCGGTGGCGTCCGGCGGTGGCGCCGTCCACGCGACCGTGCCGTCCACACCACAGGGCTGGTCTTCGGTCCACGGCGTCTGCCTCCGGCGGCGTCCGCACTCCTCAGCATCGCCGACCCCGCCTTCACCGCGCGGTGTCCGCACGAAGGGCGCCGACCGTCGCGCCCAGCCGACCTGCGGATAGCGCGCAGTCCCAGGTGCGGACGACTGCGGATGGCCCGCAGTCCTGCCCGGGCGACGGTGGTCGGGCGATAGCCGATTTTTACGGTGGGTATGAAGGGCCTCGGCAACGACGCTCGGAGACTCCCTAATCGAGTCCGGGACCCAGGGACTCCAGTCCCGGACCGGAGGACATCGTGATCGAAGCATTCTGCACAGACAAACAACCGCCGGACAAGAGGTGCGAGTACTGGAAGGACGCCGTCCGCAAGGCGTTCACCCGGCTGGAGATCCGCACCCAGGGAGTGACCGAGCTGCACGGGGCGATACGCCGGGCATGCGTCTCCGGCGTCCAGGTCGGTTTCCTCGAGGCGAGTCCGCAGCAGATGGCACGTACCGCGCCGCTGATCGCGGACGACGAGGACGGTTCACTGCTCGTGAGCCTGCAGCGCATCGGCGGCAGTGTCGCGGTGCAGGACGGCCGCGAGACACGGGTGGGCGCCGGTGAACTCGTCATCCTCGACAGCCGCAGGCCGTACGTCCTCGGCTTCACCGGCCCGGTCCGGCAGCATGTCGCCACGGTGCCGCGGGAGATGGTGGACCTCCCTGACTCGCTCCTGCGCCTGGCCACCGGCCGGACCTACTCTCCCGCCGAGGGGATCAGCGGTGTCCTCGCCTCGTATGTGAACAGCCTCGTCACCGTGACGGACCACTGCATCCGCGAGCAGGACGCGAACCGGTTCCTGCGCCAGGGCATGGTCGACGTGCTGACCGCCCTGGTATCCCTGGAGGGCACCGCCGGGGAGCAGACCGCGGTGGAGCACGCCCTGCTGCAGCGCGTGCGCACGTACATCCGCGCCCACCTGGACGATCCCGCCCTGTCCCCGGCGACGGTAGCGGCCGCGCACCACATCTCCGTCCGCTACCTCTACCAGCTCTTCCAGGAGGAGCCCATGACCATGGGCCGGTGGATCCAGCGGCTCAGGCTGGAGGCCTGCCGCAGGGACCTCGTCCGGCCGGAACTGGAGCAGCAGACCGTGGCGGCCATCGCGCACCGGTGGGGCTTCGCCAGCCACGCCCACTTCAGCCGCAGCTTCCGGGCGGTCTACGGCCTCTCCCCCGCCGAATGGCGGCAGCGCAGCGTCGTGCAGGCCCCACCCCTGGAGGCAGCCGCCGTTCCCCGCCCGGCCCGGTGAGGGTGCTTGGACGGGGGTTCACGCGGCACCGCCATACCGCGAACGCCCGAACGCACGCCGCGCCCCGTGGCGTACGGGAGCACTGAGACGCAGGAGGCGCCAGTGACACAACTCTACTGAAAAAGTCCTAATTTGTTATGATTTGACCTCGCGATGTGTGGCCGCGGTGCGTAAACTGGAGGTGGCCTACGGGGCGAGCGAGGGAGTCCGGCAGCACCGGATACGGAACGGGAGCGGCAGCTTCCACCGGAGCCGGGTTCAACGGCCGGGCTGAGAGGCTCGAAGGTCCGGGAAGAGGTTGAGAGACCGGAGAGCGACCCCTAGCACCTGATCCGGACCATGCCGGCGAAGGGAGTCCCACCTCGTAGGTCGTCATTCGTCCGGTGAGCCCGCGCAACGAGCGCGGGCTCGTGTGTGTGCTCCCATGCAATGCCCTCGGCGTGCGGCGCCGCTCCGCACGCCACCTGGACGTACGCTGCCGCTCCGCACGTCAGCCGGCCGTCGCGACCCCCTCCACCGTGAGGGTGCCCGCGTCCGCGTCCAGTACGGCCGGGACCCCGAGCGGCACGGCCAGGCTGGTCTCGCAGTGGCCGAAGCCCAGCTCCTCGACGATCGGGACGCCGACTCCGCCCAGCCGGTCCGCGAGCACCGCCCGCACCTGCTCGTAGGGGCCGCAGTCGCGCCACGAGCCGAGGGCGATGCCCGCCACCCCGTCGAGCCAGCCGGCCCTCAGCAGCTGCGTGAGCATCCGGTCGATCCGGTAGGGCTCCTCGCCGACGTCCTCCAGCAGCAGGATGCCGCCCGGAACCCCCGGCCGCCCGTCCGGTGTGCCGAGACCGGAGGCGAGCAGCACCAGGCAGCCGCCGACGGTGACTCCGCGCGCCCTGCCAGGCACGAGGGCACGGGCGGTCGGCGCGCCGAGGACCCGCGTCCGCTCGGGCTCGAAGAGGGTGTCCCGCAGCTGTGCGCGCGTGGGCTCGTCCTTGAGGAAGCCGTGCGCCGCGATCATCGTGCCGTGCAGGGTGGCCAGTCCCAGCCGGACCGCGAACGCCTCGTGCAGCGCGGTGATGTCGCTGAAACCGAGGAGCGTCTTGGGCCCGGCCGCCCGCAGCGCGTCCCAGTCCAGGAGGTCCGTCATGCGCTGGGCGCCGTATCCGCCGCGGGCGCAGAACACGGCGGCCACCGACGGATCGCACCACGCGTCCTGGAAGTCGCGGGCGCGGGCCTCGTCCTCACCGGCCAGGTAGTCGAACGTGCGGTGGCGGTCCAGGACATGCGGCGCCACCACCGGGTCGAGATCCCAGCCGCGCAGGATGTCGAGCCCCGCGTCGAGCCGCTCCCGGGGCACGGGACCGCTGGGGGCGACGACGGCGACCCGGTCGCCGGGGACGAGACGGCGGGGGCGGATGAGCGGGACGAGCGGTGTCACGTGCTGAGCTCCAGACGTGGGACGGCGGGCGGGGTGAAACCGAAGACACGCCCATAGAGGGAGAGTTCGGCCTCGATGCAGGTGACGATCGTGTCCTCGCGGCGGAATCCGTGGCCCTCGCCCTTGAAGGTGAGGTAGGCGTGGGGGACGCCGCGGCCGTGGACGCGCTCGAGGAAGCGCTCGCACTGCACGGGCCGGCAGATCACGTCCTCCAGCCCCTGCAGCAGCAGGAAGGGCGCGGTGAGCCGGTCCGCCCGGGTGACCGGCGAGCGGTCGCGGTAGCGCTCGGGCACCTCGGCGTAGGGACCGATGAGCGAGTCGAGGTAGCGGGACTCGAAGTCATGGGTCTCGCCGTCCCGGGCCCAGCCGGTGAGGTCGAGCAGCGGGTACATGATCACGCCGCAGGCGTAGACGTCGGTGCCCGTGAGGGAGGCCGCGCTCGTCCAGCCGCCGGCGCTGCCGCCGCGGATCGCGAGACGCCGTCCGTCGGCCGTGCCCTCCTCCGCCAGTGCCCGCGCGACGGCGGCGCAGTCCTCGACGTCGACGACACCCCACTGCTCGCGCAGCCGCTCGCGGTAGGCGCGTCCGTAACCGGTGGAGCCGCCGTGATTGACCTGGACGACCCCGATCCCCCGCGAGGTGAAGTAGGCGATCTCCAGATCGAGTACGAGGGGTGCCCGGCTCGTGGGGCCTCCGTGCACCCAGACGACGTACGGCGGCAGCTCCCCCTCGGGCGCCGCGTGGTACGGGTTCGCCGGCGGGTAGAGCTGAGCGTGGATCTGCCGCCCGCCCGGGCCGGCGAAGGTGCGCTCCACAGGCGCGGGCAGGAATTCCGGGGGCACGATGTCACGGTGGGCGGCGCCGATGACACGCGTGCGGCCCGTGCAGGTGTCGAGTTCCAGGACCTCGAAGGAGCTGCGGGGCGAGGCGGCCACGCCGACCACCCGGGTGTCGCTGGTGGACAGCGCCGCGGTCCACTCGCTCCAGGGACCCGGCACGTCGACCAGCTCTCCGGACGCCGGGTCGAATATCCCCAGCCTCTGGGCCCCCACGCCGTGCAGCACCGCCAGCGTCCCGGAGGCGAGCGGGGCGAACCAGCGCGCCCCCATGTGCCAGCCGGGCCCGGCGAACTCCTCCTGCGCCGGCCGCAGATTGACCGCCTCGCCGGTGGCCGGGTCGACACGGTGCAGGTTCCACCAGCCGTCGCGGTCGGTGGCGGCGATCAGTGCGCCGTCGGGCGTCCACTCCGCCTGGGCGACGGATTCGGCGGGGCCGCCGAGGATCGTGCGGGCGGCGCCGAAGGTGCCGTCCGGGCCGACGGCCGCGTGCTGGAGCTCCGTGCCGTCCCATGGCATCCGGGGGTGGTCCCAGGCGATCCACACCACCTGCCGGCCGTCCGGTGACAGGCGCGGCGCGGTCACGAAATCGTGGGCGTCATCGGAGAGTTCGCGCACGGCGGCACGGTCCTCGGCAGCAGAGCCGTCGAGCGGGACGGCGGCGGCCACCCGTCGTACGTCGCTCGGCCCCTCCCCGGTGAACTCCTCCAGCACGCACCACACTTCGCCCAGTTCCGGATGGATCCAGGGATCCGCCCAGCGCAGTCCGCCGCCGACCGGGGAGTGCGGGGTCAGCGGCCGCGGCACGGCGCCGGGGAGGTCGGGTTCGTACGCGTAGAGCCGCTGGTCCGGGAAGTGGGAGAAGACGATCAGCGGTCCCCGGCCGGGGCGGGCCGTGCCCGTCCAGGCCCTGCCGCCGTACTCGATGACCCGGGTACGGACGTTCCACGGCTCGGGCAGAGGGCTGCCGATCGTGCCGTCGGCGAGGCGGCTCACGAGGGCGCGGCGGCCGCCCTCGGCCGGGCGCGGCTCCGTCCACCACACCTCTTCGCCGACGAACGCGGGGAACTCGGGGCGTCCTTCGTGGGAGGCGACGGTGCGGGCGTCGACCGGCGACTCCCAGGCGCCGTAGGGGGCGATGATCGGGGCGTGCGTCATCGGGGAACTCCAGAGGTCGTGTCCTGCCGGCACAGCATGAACCGGTCGAGTACGTGGACGCCGAAGTGCAGCCCCTCCACCGGGACCCGCTCGTCGACGCCGTGGTACATCCCCGCGTAGTCGTAGCCCTCGGGCAGTTTCAGCGGGGAGAAGCCGTACCCCTTGATGCCGAGTCGGGAGAACTGCTTGGCGTCGGTGCCGCCGCCCATCACATAGGGCACGACGTGGGCATCGGGGTCGAAGTGGATCAGTGCCTCCCTCATCGCGGCGTAGACCGGCGTGTCGAGGGGTGCCTCCAGCGGGATCTCACGGTGGTGGAACTCCCATGCCACGTCAGGGCCGGTGAGTTCGTCCATGGTGGCCGCGAACTCCACGTCGCCGCCCGGCAGGACTCGTCCGTCGACGTAGGCGACCGCGGTACCGGGGATGACGTTCACCTTGTAACCGGCCTCGAGCACGGTCGGATTGGCACTGTTGCGGATCACCGGCTCCACCAGGGCGGCGGCGCTGCCCAGTTTGGTGAGCAGGGTGTCCACGTCGCCGAAGTCGGGCTCGACCTCGTGCAGCGCGGCCAGTTCGGTCAGTGCCGCCCGCACGGTGGGGATGATCCGCACCGGCCAACGGTGCTCGCCGATATGGGAGACGGCCGCGGCGAGCCGCGTCACGGCGTTGGTGTGGTTCACCTTGGAGCCGTGCCCCGCCCTGCCCTGCGCCGTGAGCTTCACCCAGGCGGTGCCGCGCTCCCCCGCGCCCACCGGGTACAGCCGCAGCCCGGGCCCGGCGTGGAAGGTGAAGCCCCCGGACTCGCTGATGCCCTCGGTGCAGTCGCGGAAGAGTTCCGCGTGCCGCTCGACGAGGTACGTCGCCCCGTAGGTGGCACTGTCCTCCTCGTCGGCCGTCAGCGCGAGCACGATGTCCCGCTCGGGGCGCACTCCCCTGCGGGCCCAGGAGCGCACGGTGGCGAGCACCATCGCCACCGTGCCCTTCATGTCGACCGCGCCGCGTCCCCAGACCACCCCGTCCCGGACCTCACCGGAGAAGGGGTGCACGCTCCACTCCTCGGCCCGGGCGGGCACGACGTCCAGGTGGCCGTGGACCAGAAGCGCGCCCTGCCTCTGCCCGTTCGCCGCGCGCGGGGCGCCCGCGATCCGCGCCACGACGTTGGCACGGCCCGGCGCCGCCTCCAGGACGCGGGCCGGGATCCCGGCCTCCTCGAGCAGCCCCGCGGCGTACTCCGCCGCGGGACGCTCGTTGCCGTCCCCGCCGCCGCGGTTGGTGGTGTCGATCCGGATCAGCTCCGAGGTGAAGCGCACCGCCTCGTCCAGTGCCCGGGGGTCAGCCATACTGCTCCTCCACAGCTGCCGAGACGAGAGTGGTCACGGCCTTGTAGCAGCGGATCCCCTCGTACATGGTCGGTGAGGTGTAGGAGACGCGGCGCTCGTCCGTGCGCTCAACGCCGGGGACGATCGCTGCGGCTCCCGCCAGGTGCGCCGCGTCGAACTCGATCTCGATCGTGAACGGCCCGCCCCGTTCGGGCTCGTGGCGCACGGCGAGCGACGCAGCGTCCCTCGCGGCCGCGCGGATGTCCGCCGCCGTGCGGGCCGGCGGCCGGCACACGGCCGCGTACCGCGACACGTACTCCTTGACGGCGACCGTGCGCGCCGCCGGCGCGTAGTCCCCGGCGTCGAGACCTGTCCGGTCGTCCCCCGTGACCAGCACGACGGGCACCCCGTACTCGGCGGCCACCAGCGCGTTCAGCCGGCCCTCGCTGGCCGGCGGGCCGCCGTTGACCCACACGCCGGTGATCGAGTTGGGGAGGTAGGTGTGGGCGAGCACGCCTTCCGTGCCCGCGCCCGTGTGGAAGCCCACGAAGGCGACGCCGTCCACGTCGCCGTGCTGCACCCCTTCGACGATGGACAGGTCCTTGTGCCGACCGATGACGATCCGGGCCCGCTCGTCCAGCTCCTCCAGCAGCAGGTTCCGCATCGACCAGTGGGCCTCGTTGACCAGGACGTCGTCGGCGCCGCCGTCGAAGAAGCCGGCGATCGCGGCGTTGACATCGGAGGTGAGCAGACGCCGGAACCGCTGCCAGCCCTCCGTGCCGGGCAGGACGTCACCGGGCCAGGTCACCCCGGTGGCGCCCTCCATGTCCGCGCTGATCAGGATCTTCATGCCATGGAACGTTACGCAAGGTCACCGCCCCGCGCCAGGCCCACGCCGCGCCTGTGGAAAACTTCGGCGCGCGGACCGGTGGCAGTCGCCGGCACCCCGTGCCACCAGCCGTTTTCCGTGCGGCCTGCGGGCGCGGGCGCCGCGCGGGGACCCCCGCGCGCGCGGCCGGGCCGTGGATGCGCCCGGAGCGTGCGCGGGCGCTTCCGCGGCTGGGAGGCCTTCGGCGACCGTCAGTCCTCGTGGCCGAGGTGCACGTCCCGCTCGGTGCGCTCGCCGCCGCTGAGCCGCAGCACGGTCGCCACCGGCGGGTATCCCGAGGCCACCACGGTGTACTCGCCCGCCGCCAGGTCGACGAAGCGGAAGACCCCGTCGGTGCCGGTCGTGACGGTGTCCAGAACGTTGCCCGCCGCGTCCAGCAGGGTGACCCGGGCGTCCTCCACGGGGCTGCCGCCCGGGCCGCGCACGATGCCGCGCAGCAGCGCGCCGCCCGCGAGTTCGACGTCCTGCCGGGTCTCCCGGGCCGCGTGCACCGACACGGGGAGGGCTGCGGGCCGGTAGGCCGGGGCGTTGGCGGCCAGCGTGTACTCCCCGGCGACGAGGTCGCTCAGGACGTAGTCGCCGTCCCGCCCGGTCCGGGTGGTGGCCACCACGTCGCCGCGGGAATCGGTGAGGGTGACGGTGGCCTCCCGCACGGCCGTGCCGTCGGCGGTGCGCACCGAACCCGCGAGCCTCCCGGCGCCGCCGAGCACCACGTCGACCTCCACCGGGCGGTCCCCGACGGTCACGCTGACGGCCTGCGGCTGATGGCCCCCGGCGGCGGCGATCAGCACATAGCTGCCGCTGCCGGGGGTGCTCAGCGCGTAGCGCCCGTCCTCGCCGGTGGCGCCGCGTCCGATCTGGCGTCCTGTCACATCGATGAGGGTGAGCGCCGCCCGGCCGACGGTGCTGCCGTCGGCGTGCTGGACGGTGCCGCACACCGGGACGCCGACGGTCTCGGCCTTGCGGGCGGTGGGGACGTGCTGGGTCACCAGGGGTTTCTCCTTGAGCAGGAAGGCGAGCAGGAAGCCGAGGGCGAGCACCGGCACCAGGTACAGGAAGATGCGCGGCATGGCCTCGGCGTATGCCTGCACATAGGCGTCGCGCAGCGGTGCCGGCATCGCGTGCACCATGTGCGGGGTGATCGACTGGGGGTCCGGCAGGTCGACGCCTTGCGGCAGCCGGTCGGCGAGGCCGTCGGCGAGCCGGTTGGCGAACAGGGTGCCGAAGACGGCGGCCCCGACCGAGCCCCCGATCTGCCGGAAGTAGTTGTTGGCGCTCGTGGCGGTACCGAGGTCGGCCGGCCGCACCGAATTCTGCACGGCGAGGATCAGCACGGGCAGGACGAGGCCGATGCCCAGCCCCAGGACGCCCATGTACACGCTGTACTCGACGCGCGGGGTGTCGCTCTCCAACAGCGACAGCAGCCACATCCCCACCACCGAGAGCGCCCCGCCGGCCAGCGGGTACACCCGGTACCGCCCGGTGCGGCTGATCATCTGGCCGGAGACCACGGAGGCCAGGACGACACCGAGCATCATGGGCAGCATGAGCAGCCCGGACTCGGTCGCGCTGACGCCGTTCACCATCTGCAGGAAGGTCGGCAGATAGCTGGCGGCGCCGAAGAGGCCGACTCCGACGACCGCTCCGATGAGGGCCGAGACGGTGAAGACGCCGTCCCGGAAGAGCCGCAGCGGGATGACCGGTTCGGCGGCGTACCGTTCCACCACGACGAACAGCACCGCGCAGACGAGGGTCGCCACACCGAGGCCGACGATCACGTCCGAGCTCCAGGCGTAGGTCGTGCCGCCCCAACTCGTCAGCAGCACCACGCAGGTGGAGCCGGCGGCCAGCAGCAGCGCGCCCAGCACGTCCAGCCGGGGACGCGCGGCCGGACGCGGCAGTTTCAGCACGACGGCGATGACAGCCAGGGTCACGAGCCCGAAGGGCACGTTGATGTAGAAGCACCAGCGCCACGAGGCGTGGTCGGTGAAGAAGCCGCCCAGCAGCGGACCCGCCACGGAGGCCAGACCGAAGGCCGCGCCGATCAGGCCCATGTAGCGGCCGCGCTCCCGGGGCGGGACGATGTCCGCGATGATCGCCTGGACGCCGATCATCAGCCCTCCGCCGCCGATGCCCTGGACGGCGCGGAAGGCGATCAGTTCGTCCATCGAGCGGGACCAGCCCGCGAGGGCGGATCCGGCGACGAAGACGACGATGGCGAACTGGAAGACACTCTTGCGCCCGAAGAGGTCGCTGAGCTTGCCGTAGAGCGGCAGCCCGACGGTGGAGGCGAGCAGGTAGGCGGTCACGGCCCAGGACATCTTGTCCAGCCCGTGCAGCTCGCCGACGATCTTGGGCAGCGCGGTGGCCACGATCATCTGGTCGAGGGCGGCCAGCAGCAGCGTCAGCATGAGGCCGAGGAAGACCAGCCGCACCCTGCGGGGGCTCAGTCCGGCTCCTGGCACCGCGTCCTGCGCGTGCTCCTGCGGTACGGCCGCCGGCTGTTCCTCGGGAGCCGTACCGGTGCCCAGTGCGTCCGCGAGGGGGCCGAACTCCTCGGACAGGGTCGTTCCGGTGGTGCCGCCCATCTGCGTACCGCTCCCCTCGTCGCGCCTGCCCTGCGACAACGATCGGGGGCGCTGGGGATGCGCCGGAGTGCGGCAGATCCACCCTTTCAAGTGACGTGCCCACCGGCGTGCGCCCGGCGGGCGGCACCCGGGCACGTAGGCCGCGGCGAGGGAGACGGCCGGACCCCACCCGGCTCCGGCCGTCTCCTTGGCGCCGCCGCTACGTCCGGGCCTCCTACTTCTCGGTCTCCGCCGCGAGCCGTGCGAGCACCGCATCGTGGATGCGGTTCAGGCCCTTGGGGGCGAAGGTGCGCTCGAAGAAGCCGCCGATGCCGCCGGCGCCGGTCCATGTGCTGGTGACGACCGCCCTGGCGCGGCCCTCGCCGGCCGGGGTGACCGTCCAGGTGGTGACCATGGAGGAGTTGCGGTCCTTCTCGACCAGCTGCCCCGGGGTCGGCTCCGTCACCTCCAGCAGGCAGTCCCGGACGCGCTTCTCGGTCGCCTGCAGCCTCCAGTGCACGACGGTGCCCGCGCCGCTGCCGCCCTCGCGCACCTCGTACTCGCTGTACTGCTCGGGAAGCAGCCGCTGCCGGGTGCCCGTGTAGTCGGCGAGCGCCGCGAAGACGCCCTCCGGGCTCGCCGCGATCTCGCGCTGCGTGGTGGCCTCGACCTGTGCCATTCGCCGTCCTCCGTCGTTCCGTGTGCCGTCGCCCGACAAGCCAATCACCACGGCCGCGCGCCCGCGAAATCGGGCGGCCCGGCGGTGCCCGGCATCCTTGCGACGACGCGCTGAGGTCCCGCCGCGACGCGGCCGTAAATCGGATGCCCGGCGCGACGCGGCACGTTATCGTCGCCCCCATGAACGTCACCGGCCACAGCACCACCGCGACCGCGCGAGCGACCAGCTCGCCGGTTGCCGCCGTCTGACGTACCTCCCTTTCTCACCACCGGCGACCGGGCACGGCCCGCCGGTGGTTTCGCGGCTTCCACCCCGATTCCGGTCCTCGCGCGGCCTGTTGCCAGGCGCCTCCGCGCGAAGGAGCCATCCTCCATGGACACCGAAGAGATCGCCCGCACGTTCGTCTCGTACTACGAGGAACGCGGCCACCGCCGCATCATTGGATCGACCCTGCTGCCGCCGCCCGGTGACCCGGTGTTGTTCACGACCTCGGGAATGCATCCGCTCACCCCCTACTTGGAGGGGCGCACGCATCCCCTCGGCAGCCGGTTGGTCAATGTGCAGCGCTGCCTGCGCACCACGGATCTCGATGAGGTCGGCGACCCCACCCACCTGACGGTCTTCGACATGCTCGGCACCTGGTCGCTCGGCGACTACGACGGCCCGCAGAGCCTCGACTGGGGGTACGGACTGCTCACCGAGGGCTTCGGCGTCGACCCGGGCCTGCTGCACGTCACAGTGTTCGGCGGCGACGACCGCACCGGGCCGGACACCGAGTCCCTGGAGCTGTGGGGGAAGCACGGCGTGCCGGTCGAGCTCACGGTCGAGGACAACTGGTGGTCCAACGGGCCGACCGGCCCGTGCGGCCCCGACTCGGAGATCTTCCTGTGGACCGGCGACACCCCGCCGAGGTCGACGCCCACCCGCGACGACCGCTGGGTGGAGGTCTGGAACCACGTAATGATGCGCCACCGCAGACTCGAGGACGGCTCCCTCGTGCCGCTGCCCCGGCGCAATGTCGACACCGGGCTCGGTCTGGAGCGGCTGGCCTCGCTGCTGCAGGGCCGGACGTCGGTCTTCGAGTGCGACGTCTTCGCCCCCTGGCGCCGTCTCGTACCGCCCCTGTGGCTGCTGGACGAACCGTCGACGCGCCTGGTCTGCGACCACCTGCGCTCGACCGTGGTGGTGATCGGGGACGGGGTGCGCCCGTCCAACACCGGCCGCGGCTACGTACTGCGCCGGCTGGTGCGGCGGGTCCTCACCGCCTTGTGGCGGGACGACCCGTCCCGCAGCCTCGGCGACCTGCCGGATGAGCTGATCCGGCACACCCTGGACCGCTTCCGCCTGAGCGTGGACCCGGACGAGCCGCGCCGGGTGCTGCTGGAGGAGGAGCGCCGGTTCCGGCGGCTCCTGGAGCGCGGACGCCAGGTGCTGGCCCGTCCCCGGTTCCAGGGCCGCCCGCTGGACGAGGAGGACTTCCTCTACCTCCACGACACCCACGGCCTGCCGCGCGACCTCGTCGTGAGCCTGCGGTCGCGGTGACGGCCGCCGGGGCCCCGTGTGACGCGGGGCCCCGGTGCCCACGGTGGCACCGTGGTCCCGGGATCTCCGAGCCCCCCTCGACGCTTTTCGCTCAGATGTTCTATTCTCGGGAGGAGGCAACAAAGGAGGCGGCATGAGGTGGGACAACCTGAGCCGCGACACGGCGGCGACCACACCCGCGCTCTTCGGCGTGGACGCCGTGACACGAACGTTCGACACCCCCGGGTTCCGCGGCATCACCTTCCACGAGGTGCGCGCCCGCACGATCGTCAACCGCGTGCCGGGAGCGTCCCGGATGCCGTTCGAGTGGACGGTCAATCCCTACCGAGGCTGCAGCCACGCCTGCGTGTACTGCTTCGCACGCAAGACGCACACCTACCTTGACCTCGACAGCGGCCTGGACTTCGACTCCCAGATCATCGTGAAGGTCAACGCCCCCGAACTGCTCCGCCGCGAGCTCGCCTCGCCCCGCTGGCGCGGCGAGCACATCGCCATGGGCACCAACGTCGACTGCTACCAGCGCGCGGAGGGCCGGTACCGGCTCATGCCGGGCATCCTGACGGCGCTGCGCGACCACGCCAATCCCTTCTCCGTCCTCACCAAGGGGTCGCTGATCCTGCGCGACCTGGACCTCCTGGTGCAGGCCTCCGAGGTCACCGACGTGTCGGCCGCGGTCTCCGTAGGCTTCGTCGACCGGGACCTGTGGCGCGCCGTGGAGCCGGGCACACCGTCGCCGCAGAAGCGGCTGGAGGTCTGCCGCACCCTCAACGAACACGGGATCCCCTCGGGCGTCCTGATGGCGCCGGTGCTGCCGTATCTCAGCGACTCCCCGGAGCAGTTGCGCGAGACCGTCCGCGCGATCGCCGGGACGGGCGCCACGTCCGTCACCCCGCTCGTACTTCATCTGCGCCCCGGGGCGCGGGAGTGGTTCATGGCCTGGCTCTCGGTGCACCACCCGCGGCTGGTCTCCCGCTACAGGGCGCTCTACGCGGAGGGCGCCTACGCGCCCACCTGGTACCAGCGGCGCATCACCCGCCAAGTGCACGAATTCGCCACGGAGTTCGGGATCGGACCCAGCCGCCCCGGTGCCGCGCGCCGGATCTCCGCATCCGAACACGACGATCCCGGGGCGCCGCACTCCGTCGCAGCCGACGCGGCCCCGCCGACGCAGCTGACCCTGCTCTGATCTCACAGGAAGCGGTTGCCCCGTCAGGCACCGTCACGCACTAGCGTCACTGCCATGACGACAGTGAGGATGATGGCCCGCGACGACATCGACGCCGTGGCCGCGGTCCGTGTTCGGGGCTGGCAGGCGGCGTACGCGGAGATCGTGCCGCGTTCGTACCTCGACGCGATGGACGCCGTGGCGGACGCGGAACGCCGCAGGGAGTGGTTCGACGCGGGCGGCAGCCGGGTGGACAACCTGGTCGCCGCCGATGGCGACGAGGTGACCGGCTGGGCCGCGCTCGGCCCGTACCGCGGCGAGCCGGACGACGCCGAGGTCGGCGAGCTGTACGCCATATACGTGCGCCCCGACAGGATCGGGCGCGGCCATGGCCGCGCGCTGATGGCCGCCGTTCGCGCCCGCGCCGTCGAGCGCGGCTTCCGCAGCCTGCGCCTGTGGGTGCTCGCGGACAACGCGCCGGCGCTGCGCTTCTACGAGCGGTCGGGGTTCGCACCGGACGGCGCCGACCAGATCGAGACCTATGACCGGGTCCCCCTCAAGGAGCTGCGGTACGCGACGGATCTGGCCTGAAAACCCCTGCGAGGCGGACACGACGCGTTCCCCGCGCCCGCGCAGCCGCGCGACGTCCGTCTCGCCCCGCTCGTACGGACTCGCACCCTTTTGCCGTGCGCCGTGCCGAGTGACCGGCGCCACCGGTGCGCCCGCGCCATGGTCTCCCCTCTCCCCCTCTGCGCTCACCTCAACGGCGCTCATATGCGGGTGCCACGCATCACATGGGCGGAAGGGCTGGCGTCGAGGTTACTCGCCGGTTACGCTTTAACCAACGCACGCAGCGGCCTGGTGACGCAGCCGCCCTGTGCGGCCGTCGTCGGTTCGGCACCATCGCGGCGCAGCCCCGGGACAGGGCTCGCCGGATCTCCCGCGGGGACGCGCGCACAGGCGTACGGATCCCGCGGCTCCTCGACTCTCCCGCTCCGCGTCGGCGCGGCAAGGCGCACGGCGCGGACCCTCAGCATTCGGAGTTCCGCGATGGACCGTCCACGTCCCTTCCCCACCGTCGCCGTCATCGGTCTCGGCACCATGGGCACCGGCATAGCCGAGGTCGTCGCCCGGGCCGGCCACGAGGTGATCGGCATCGAGATCGACGACGCGGCCGCGCAACGCGCCGTCGCCGCCCTGGAGGCCTCCACCGCGCGTGCCGTGGGGCGCGAGCGGATCACGGAATCCGAGCGCGGTGGCGTCCTGGCCCGTTTCCGCACCTTCTCCGACCTGCAGGCGGCGGCCGACGCCGATCTGGTGATCGAGGTCGTCACCGAGCACTTCGAGATCAAGCGCGAGATCCTCACGGCGCTCGACGCCCTGGTGAAGCCTGACGCGATTCTCGCGACCGGCACCAACGCGCTGTCGGTGACCCGGCTGGCCTCGCACACCGCTCGCCCCGACCGCGTCCTCGGCCTTCACTTCTTCGCCCCCGCTCCGGCCATGAAGCTGGTCGAGGTGGTGTCCACCGTGCTGACCTCCCCCGAGGTCACAGAAGCGGTCACCGATCTGGTCCGCTCGTTCGGCAAAGTGCCGGTGGCGGTCGGCGACCGCCCGGGCTTCATCGCCGACGGACTGCTCTTCGGCTATCTCAACCAGGCCGCGGCCATGTACGAGGCGCGCTACGCCACCCGCGAGGACATCGACGCGGCCATGCGGCTGGGCTGCGGGCTGCCCATGGGCCCGCTCGCCCTGCTGGACCTGATCGGCATCGACACCGCGCAGACCGTCCTGGAGGCGATGTACCAGGCCTCGCGCGACCGGCTGCACGCCCCCGCGCCCATCCTGAAGCAGCTCACGGCCGCGGGGCTGAGGGGCCGCAAGGCCGGACGCGGTTTCTACACCTACGGGGCCCCCGGCAGCGCGACGGTCGTCCCGGACGCCGAGACGCCGGCCGCGGCCGACCGGGCGGCCGGCGCGCGTGACGTGCGCGCCGTGCGCCGTGTAGGCGTCGCGGGATCGGGCACGATGGCCACCGGCATCGCCGAGGTCTTCGCCAAGGCCGGGTTCGGGGTCGTGCTGGCCGCACGCGGCCAGGAGAAGGCCGACAGGGCGGTCGCGGCGCTCGCCACGTCCCTTGACCGATCCGTCGCCAAGGGCCGGCTCAGCCAGGAGCAGCGGGACGCCGCCCTGGACCGGGTGACCGCGGCGGGCTCGCTGGACTCCTTCGCGGACGTGGACCTGGCCGTCGAGGCCGTCGCCGAGGACCTGCCCGTCAAGCAGCAGCTCTTCACGACCCTGGACAAGGTCTGCAAGCCGGACGCGGTCCTGGCCACGACGACCTCCTCGCTGCCCGTGGTCGCCATCGCGACGGCCACGTCGCGTCCGCAGGACGTCGTCGGCATGCACTTCTTCAACCCGGCGCCCGCCATGAAGCTGGTCGAGGTCGTCAGCACCGTGCTGACCGGCAAGGACGTGCACGCCACCGTCCACGAGGTCTGCCGCCGGATCGGGAAGCACGCCGTGGACTGCGGCGACCGGGCCGGCTTCATCGTCAACGCCCTGCTGTTCCCGTACCTCAACAACGCCGTGAAGATGGTTCAGGAGCACTACGCGACGGTCGAGGACGTCGACGCCGCCATGAAGCTCGGCGGCGGCTACCCCATGGGGCCCTTCGAACTGCTCGACGTCGTCGGGCTGGACGTCTCGCTCGCGATCGAGAAGGTGCTGCACAAGGAGTTCCGCGACCCGGGCCTGGCGCCGGCGCCGCTGCTCGAGCACCTCGTGTCCGCGGGCTGCCTCGGCCGCAAGACGGGCCGCGGCTTCCGCGAGTATGCCCGCCGCTGAGGCGGCGGACGACCGGGACGACCGGGGCGGTTCCGGCGGCTGGGGCGGCCTCCTGAGGCCGCCCCCACGCACCGGG
>NZ_JBYIQP010000101.1:0-21368 GCF_057707665.1 Actinacidiphila sp. bgisy167
GGCACGTTCGTCACCGGATCCCCGCAGCGTCCCCCCACGCGGCAGCGCACCCCGCCCGCCGGACTCGAGGACACGTGACGGCGGCCCACCGCGCTGCGCCCTGCCGTCGGCGCGGCCCCTCCGGGGAGCAGGCAGCGCTCCGGCCCCGGACAGCCCAGCCCGGCACGGCAGGCGAGGTCGCGGGCGCACACGCCGACCCAACAGGCGGGCCGGCGTGTGCGGCCGGAAGGCACCCAGGCAGAGCGCGACGGTGGACTCCCGCCCCGACGGGCCGTCGCCGTACCGCAGCGCCCCGTCCGCACGGCGCGCGCACCCCGACTGCCTGGCGGGGACACCGTGACGGCGGTGCCGTCACCCCTGCCAGGGATGCCCTCCCGCCGGCTCGGCCGGCTACCCCTCCGGGGCCTGGTAGCGGGCGGAGGCCAGGGAGAAGTCGAGGAAACCGCGCGCCCAGGCGTAGATCCCGTCCGCGTACTGGCAGACCGCGGCCATCTGGGTGGCCGTCAGGTCGGTCGCGAGGGCGGTGGCGTACAGGTCGCGCGTCGCGGTGCGCAGGTCGTCGACGCGGCGGGCGTGCCACAGCCGCGCCTCGGCGACTGCCTCGTCCAGTGCCAGACCGCGGTGGTGGCGCAGGACGATGACGAGGTTGGTCGTCTCCCCGGAGCGCAGTTCCTTCTCCACCGAGAACAGGTCGTTGGTCCAGCCGATGACGTCGGCTGCGGCCTCGCGCAGCGCGCGGCAGGCCGGCGAGTACCAGACCGCCGCGGGCAGCTCGGCCTCCTGGGCGTACTCGACGAGGTCGAAGCACCAGCCGGTCGCGCCGGAGACACGACGCCAGGAGACGTACTCCTCCGGGGTGGGCACCTTCTCGCCGGCGCGGATGCGGATCATGTCCTGGTTGGTGCGGATCCACGCGGCCAGGTGCCGGCGGAAGCGGTCGCCCCAGGCCGGGCCCATGGCGCCGGTCACCCGTGGCACCACCTCGCCCAGGACGCGGACGGCCGGCGCGGCGGACTCCGGCACGGAGCGCTCGCAGCCGCCGACGGCACAGGCCATGGCCTGGAGTTCGGCTCCGGTCCCCGGTACCGGGCCGGTGTCGCTGCCGTCGTCGACGGCGAACATCCACAGCGTCAGCCGGGCCAGCTCGGTCAGCCGGGACGGCGCGGCCCACGGCCACACGTGCCCGGCCATGGCGACCTGCCGTTCCCGGCCGGCCTGGTCGCCGGTCACTTCGGACAGCAGACCGGCACTCCGGGCCCAGGCCATGACCTGCGGCTCCACCTCGCTCAGGCCGGGATTGAGGAGCGACGGGCCCGGTACGCGGATGGGCCCCCCGACCCGCCCCGCCACCGGCCCGCCGTGCGCGGCCCGCCCCTCCAGGCCGTCGATACGGACGAACGCAGACGTGTTACCCACCGAGATCCCCCCTTCCCGGGCCGGTGACGACCCGGGCAAGGTCTACGACTTACCCCAACGACTTTCGGTCATCCCCCGTCCCGCCCTCCTACCCAGCGTTCCGCCACCGGACGCCCGAAACGGACAGGTGACACCGAAACGCCCCGGCCGCGACGGGCGGACGGCGCGGGAACCGGATCCGGCCCGCGAAGCGTCATGATCCACGCGCGGACCGGCCGACCGCAACACCGTGCGCGCACGCCGTCCCCTCGACGTCGGCGTCCGGCCACCTCGAGGAAACACACGCACCAGCGCCGATGCCCGCGCTCCGCCGCCACACGCCTGGACGACGTCGGTGGTGACCGCACCCGGGACGACGTCTACTTACAGCGCCAGGCCGCCGAAGCGGGCGAGGGCGCCGTGATGTCTTCCGCCCCCCGGCGACCGGCTGCTGACGAGCGGCGCCGGCCGCGGAATACGCGGGGAACGCAGCGCGGCGGGCGGTGGGGGTCGCGCAGGAACCGGCGGCACGGGCGGAGGCACAGACCCGGAGAAATACGGGTGCGGCCCGCCGTGCGCCTCTGCCATGCTCGCCCCATGTCCACGCTCCGAGATCTCCTCGCCGAGGGGGAGGCCGTCCCGACCGAGGGCTGGGACTTCTCCTGGTTCACCGGCCGCGCCACAGAGGAGCGCCCGTCCTGGGGTTACGCCGGGCTCCTCGCGGAGCGGACCGCGAAGGCCTCGGCCGTGCTCGACATCCAGACCGGCGGCGGGGAGGTCCTGGCAAGCGTGCCCACCGTCCCGTCGATGGTCGCGGCGACGGAGTCCTGGGCGCCCAACCTGGAGATCGCCCGCCGCAACCTGGCGCCTCTCGGCGCCACCGTCGTGCAGGTGGAGGACACGGCCGATCTGCCTTTCCCCGACGGCCACTTCGACCTCGTCGTCAGCCGCCACCCGGTGGTGACCCGCTGGGACGAGGTGCACAGGGTGCTGCGTCCCGGGGGGACCTACCTGTCCCAGCAGGTCGGCGCGGGCTCGGTACGGGAACTGACGGACTGTCTGATGGGACCGCGAGCTGTCGCGGCCGACACCCCGCGGGACCCCTTCACGACCAGGTCCGGTTCCAGCACGGTCGACGCCGCCGCCCGTGCCGAGGCGGCGGGCCTGGAGGTCGTCGACCTGCGCCAGGAGGCGCTGCGCATGGAGTTCCACGACATCGCCGCCGTGGTCCTCTTCCTGCGCAAGGTCATCTGGACCGTGCCGGGCTTCACCGTGGACGCCTACCGCGAACGGCTCTCGGAGCTGCACGGCTTCATCGAGCGGCACGGGCCGTTCGTGGCGTACTCGCAGCGCTACCTGATCGAGGCCCGCCGGGGCTGACCTCGGGGCATCCGGTGCACGCCTTCCGGACGGTCACGGCCCGGCGGGCCCCGCGACCGGTCGGGCTTCTCGCCGGGCCGTCAGGGCCGCCGGCCCATGCGGGCGCGGGCCGGCGGTGCCGTCCCGGCGCGCGTCGGCAGGTCGGCGACGCAGCCGACAGCGCCTCCCGCGACCTCGATCGCGACACCTTCCACCACCACTACGGGCAACCCGTACTTTGCACCTGATGAACCTTCATGTGGCCTTCGCCGCCTGATCGTTCCGCCACCGCCCGCCACAACCGGCACGACTGGGCACTGGTCGGCCCAGGCAGGTGGGCGACCGTTTATGCTCTGCTGCGTCACCAAGGTAGTTGTGAACTCAACCACGTTTGCCCGTCGAGGGGACAGCGCGTCATGAACCGTCCGGGGATGTCGATCGATCGTGTGCGGATAGCCGTGGCCTGGCTCAGCCTCGCGCTGTTCGTGCAGACGGCGTTCTGGCTGCTCTACGACGTCGCGACCCGCGGTCTGCCGGGGGCCTGGTCGCTGTGGACCACCGGCTCGGCGCCGGGACTGTCGGCGACCTCCTCTCTCGACCTGGGCCTGGCGGCGCTCCAGCTCTGCGCCGGCCTGGCGACCCTGTTCCGCACCCGCAGGGCGGGCGGCCTGCTGATGACCTCCTGCACCGCGACCTTCGCCTTCCGTCTCCCCGCGGTCTGGTACCTGCTGCTCGACTCGCCCTCCGACCCGTGGTTCGGCACCCTGGAGGGCGCCTCGCTGAGCGCCGTGGGCGGCACCGCCGTCCTCGCGGTGGTGCTCTCCCTCGTCCTCGGGGGACTCCTGCTGCTCGTACGGCACATGGAGTACGAGGCAGCGGCGGAGACCGCCGCCGCGAACACGGTGACGGGGGGCGTCCGACCGGTGAAGGTGACGGCCGCCGCCTCCGGTCTGCTGCTCGCGGTGCTGAACGTCTTCTACATCGGCCGCAACGCCGTGACGGCCGTCGAGGTCGGGCCGGCCGCGCTCACCGACCTGATCGTCGGCAAGGGGAGCGGGCAGGCGGTCCTCGCCGTCCCCTCGCCCTACCAATGGGTGTGCCTGACCGTGCTCTGCGGGGTCGGCATGCTGCTCGCGGCCCGGAGGCGGCCCACCGCCCACGGCTTCTCGGTGGGTCTGTCGCTCTTCATGATGCCGTCGGCGTTCACGGATCTGTGGGGCTACGCCGTCGGCACGAACCCGGCGACCGCCGTGGACGTCTCGCAGGCCCTGCTGGAGTTCGTCGGTTCCGCGGCGGTGGTCGCCCTCATCGTCGGCGACCTCCGCGGCGACCGCCGGCCGGACGACGCCGACCTGGACGTCCTGGCACCCGCCGTGCCGCAGGGCGCCGCGACGGCCACGGGGCCCTCGGCGACCGCGACGCCCGGCCGGGACGACGAGGCGGACGGGGCCCGCGCGGCCGTGGAGGCCGCCGTCCCCGCGGGGCGCGCGGCAGGCGAGGACCGGCCGGCGCCCGAGGCCCCGGGCGCCTGACGCGCCCCCACGGTCGCTCGGTTCCTGCGGGCCCTGCCTACTGCGAACCGAACGGTGAACGCCGAGGACATGTCGTGGACCAGGAACCTTTTCATCCGCAGGGCTGGTCGAGCGATAAGGTCATACGTATGCCAACCGAGTCGCAGCCCGCACCCCGTCTCTTCCCGCGACGCCTGCCCGCCGGCCGCCTGGGTGTTGCAGTCGTCTCGGAGCTCGTCGACCTCATCGTGACGGGCCAGTTGAAGGAAGGCGAGTTGCTGCCCCCGGAGGGTCCGCTGAGCGAGCACTTCGGCGTGAGTCGCACGGTGCTGCGTGAATCGGTGAAGCGGCTCGAGGAGAAGGGCCTGGTGATCGTCTCCCAGGGTCGCGGCACCCAGGTGCGGGCGCCGGGCTACTGGAACATGCTCGATCCGGTGGTGCTGTCCGCCTTGATCGACAACGATGAGACCCTCGGCGTCCTTGACGAACTGACGATCGTGCGAGCGAGCCTCGAGTCGGCGATGGCGGGCGCGGTTGCCGCATCGCGCAGCGCGGACGGGTTGAGGAGACTGGAGAACGCGTTGACCACGATGCGCGAGAGCCAGTCCGAGACGGACTCCTTCCGGCAGGCGGACGTGGTGTTCCACTACGCGCTGATGGAGATCTCCGGCAACCGGCTCGCCGAGAACATCGCCAAGCATCTGTACAAGCGAGCCGTGGAGTCCAGCCGCTACCAGGGCATCGACCCGCCCGATGCGTTCGCACTGACGCTGAAGGAACACGCGGCGATCGTCGATGCCATCTCGAGGAGGGACGTCGCGGCGGCCCAGAAGGCGATGCATGATCACATCCACATCTCGTGGGAGCGCCGTCGGCTGCCCGACCACGCGCCCCAGGCACGTGGTCGGGGGCGCGGTCAGGACAGCGAGTAGACGTCGGCGGCGTCGCCGCCGCCCGCACGCGCGCCTTCCGGAGTGGAGACCGCGTCGAGCAGGGCTTCCAGAGCGGAATCCCAGGGCGCGGCACCCCCCGCCGAGTTCAGCAGGCGGCCCGTCGGAGCCGTAGGCGGCCAGATCGGCTGCACGCCGTGATCCAGGAGCGCGGCCCGGCGTGAGTCCCGGTCCTTCGCGTCGGCGTCCGGTTGCCGCACCCCGACGACGTGGACAGCGGCGTTCTCGGGGATCTGGGCGAACCGAGGCCGACCTCCGCCGTGAGGTCGGCGC
Source organism: Actinacidiphila sp. bgisy167 (assembly GCF_057707665.1). NCBI lineage: Bacteria > Bacillati > Actinomycetota > Actinomycetes > Kitasatosporales > Streptomycetaceae > Actinacidiphila > Actinacidiphila sp. bgisy167. The sequence continues at coordinate 5,489 of NZ_JBYIQP010000101.1, forward strand.
ACGCGACGATGCCGGGCGACGGCTGAGGAATCCGGCCTGGAGGGCCGGATGCTCTCGTCGGGGCCCTCGCTCGACCGGACGACCGCGGGACCGCCGAATCCGGTCGAGGCCGACACCTCGCCGCAGATCGGGGGCGCCGAAGTCGCGGGCCGTCGGCGCCCGTGGTCTCCGCGTCGGCCCAGTCCTGCGGGTCCCCGACTCGATACCGAAGGCGCACGTGGCCGTCGATGCGGGCCGTCACGCAAGATGCCACACTTCCTCGACAGGCTGCCACAGCGCGCCGGGATCTCGTTCCTCGGCGATCCTCACCTGGCACGGGTCGGTGTGCGTCCACCATTCCTGCGAGGCCGGATCGTCGGCGATCCGCCGCATGTCCGCCTCGTGGTCCTCGCCGACGTACTCGTAGTAGGCGAACAGGATGTCGCCGAAGATGAAGATGCTGTAGTTGCGCACGTTGCATTCGGTGAGCTTTCGCTCGACGCTCGGCCACACGGCACGGTGCAGTGCCAGGTATTCCTCGCGCTTCTCGGGCCGCACACCCACGACGAAGGCCCTGCGTTCAGGTCGCCGGGTCACGAGTGTCGGCCTCCGCGGTGCGACGGGTCGTCCCACACGTCCGGCTCGGCTACCAGGCGCAGGGCAGCGCGTTCGGGCCGAATGTGCGGTCCGGTCGCCGCCGGCCGGGGCGGCACAGCGCCGGCCGGTGCCAGGTCGGACTCGTCGACCACGATCCCGATTCCCGGGCGGTCGCCCAGGACGATGCCTCCGTCCTCGAACTGCTGGTCGACGTCGAGGCCGACGGGGAAGACGAGATCCTGGACTTCGAAGGTCAGAAGATTCGGCACGGCTGCGGCGGCGTGCGCCACCGGGTTCGCGTTGTACGCGACAGGACTCACCGGCAGATCGTGGGCATGCGCGAGTGTCGCGACGCGAAGGAAGTGAGTGATCCCCCACACGTTGCCGACCTGCACGATGTCGACCGCGTTGGCGTCCAGCAGGGGCCGGTACTGTTCCAGCCCGGTCAGGTTCTCGCCGCTGGCGATGGCAGCGCGCAATTTCCCGCGCAGCGTGGCCATTCCGGCGGCATCCCATCGGCGCAGCGGTTCCTCCACCCAGGTGAGGTCCATGCGCTGCTCGATGGCCGCGACATACCGGGCCGCCTGGGCGTGGTTCCACGACTCATTGGCGTCGAACATGAGCGCCGGCCGGCGGGAGTTGCGGCTGAGGACATCCCGCATGATCTCCAGCCGAGGCAGGTCGCGGTCGAGGTCGCGGCCGCCTTTGAGCTTGCCGGCCTTGAACCCGCGGTCCGCGAAGCGTCCGTAGAGGTCGACGAGCTCGTCCTCGGTCAGGCCGTACTCGAGACCGGACGCGTACCCGGGGACGAAGCGGTCGCGGGCCCCGAGGGTCCGCCAGAGCGGCTCGTCAGCGGCCTTGGCCTTGATGTCCCAGAGGGCCATGTCGACGGCCCCGATCGTGCCGAAGGTGGATCCTGAGTGACCGGCCTTGAACACCCAGTCGAGCATCCGGTCGTAGAGCGCCACGACCGACCGCGGGTCGTCACCCTCGATCGCGGGGAAGACCCGGGCGATGTCGGCATGGGATCCAAGGCCCACTCCCTCGATTCCGGCATCGGTCTCGATGATGAGAACAGGGACCGGCGTGGCGTGGCTCGGCTGGACACCGTTGACGTCACCCGTGATTCTGCCCCAGTCGTGAACGGTGCTCAGGCTGCGGTAGCCAGTGATCTTCATCGGCAGTGGTTCTCCTTGCACGCGCGAGTGGTCATTCCTTGGTTCCTCCCGCTGTCATGCCCGCGACCAAGAATCGCTGGGAGAACAGGAAGACGATCAGAACGGGCAGGATCGACACGATCGTCCCCAGCGCCAGTGTGGGCAGTTGGACGGAGTCGGACCCCGCGGAGCTGGGGTTGAAGGCCGGGGTCGCGGCCAGAAGCGAGGTCAACCCGACCTGGATCGGGTAGCCGTCGCTGGAGGGCAGCATCACGAACGGCAGGAAGAAGTTGTTCCAGTTCTGCACGAAGCTGAAGAACGCCACCAGGGCGACGATCGGGGCGGCCAGCGGAAGGGCGACTCGGGTGAAGACCTGGAACGCGTTGCAGCCGTCGATGCGCGCGGCCGCAAGGATGTCACGAGGGATGCTCGTCGAGAAGTAGATGTAGGTGAGATAGACGCCGAACGGGAAGAACGACATGGGCAGGATCACCGACAACGGGCTGCCGATCAGACCGACACTGTTCAGCTCGAGGAAGATGGGCAGTACCAGTGCGGTGCTGGGGATCAGCATGACGACGAGTGTCAGCACGAGCAGTGCCTGCCGAAGCCTGAACTCGGTGAGCGCGAGCGCATAGCCGGCGGGGATGCTGACAAGGAGCGTGATCACCAGGGCTCCGACCGCGTACAGCGCGGAGTTGCCGATCCACGTCGTCACCGCGCCGTCCTGGAAGTCGAACAGCTGACGCCAGTTGGCGGCGAAGGCCGACCACGACCCGACGGAGAACGGGTCGGCCACTACGAGCGCCTTCGAGGACTTCGTGACCGCGAGGAGCAGCCAGACGATCGGGACGGCGAAGAACAGGACGAAGACGACGAGCAGGACGCCGACGATGGACCGCCCGCTCCACCCGCTGAGGCTCGACCGACGGCGTTCGGCGGAGAGTGCTGCCATGGTCATTCCTTCTCGAAGAGGCCGCCGCGGGTCACGAACACCCAGGACAGCAGGAGTGCGACGACGAGCAGGATCAGCGAGATCGCGGCCGCGCCGTTGAAGTCGTTCTGCTGGAACGCGTACTGGTAGGCCAGCTGGTTGAGCGAGTAGTCGTTGGGCACGACCGCGTTGCTGGCCTGACTGAGCAGCTGGGGCTCGACGAACAGCTGGGTGCCGGCCGCCAGCGACATGACGCCCATGTACGCGATCCACTTGCGCAGCATCGGCAGCTGGATCCGGAACGCGATCTGGACGGCGTTCGCACCGTCGATGCGGGCTGCCTCGATCACGTCGGTGCTGATGTTGTTGAGGGCGCCGTACATGATGACGATCCACCCGCCGGCTCCGGTCCAGAACGCGATGATCGCGAAGATGGCCGGAAGGTTCCCGGGTTGGATCACCTGCACGAAGCTGTCGAATCCCATCGCCCCGAGCAGGCCGCTGACCGGACTCGCCGTCGGATCGAGGACGAAAAGCCACAACAGGACGCTGGACGCGCCCGCGAGGGCGCCGGGCAGGTAGTAGACGAAGCGCAGGGTCGCGCTCACCCACCGCACGGCAGCGGCGTGGACGACCAACGCGAGGCCGACGACGAAGACGACCAGCCCCAGAAGCCAGATGACGAGATAGACGGTCACGTGGGACACGGCCGGCCAGAACCGGAAGTCGCCGACGACCTTGGTGAAGTTGTCGAAGCCCGCGAACCCGCCGTCGGCGTTCGTGAAGGCCAGGAGTACGGCGTAGAGCGACGGCACGACTCCGAAAACGACGGCGAGCAACGCATAGGGCGAGACGAGGAGATACCCGATCGAACTGCGAGCGAAGGCGCCGCCGGCCGGCCGGCCCTCACCCCGCCGTGACCGTCGACGCCCCGAAGCGTCGACGGTCAGCTGGTCACGCGGAGGAGCGAGGGTCATCTCAGTTCACCGCATATCCGTTGACCTCGGCCTGGTTCTCGATCGCCTTCTGCCATGCCGGCAGCAGGTCCGTGATCGATTGGCCGCCCGTGACCCCAGGGGTCATCGTCTTCGCCCATATCGCCTCCTGGCTGAACATGGGGTAACCCCAGCCGTCCCAGACCCGCGAGGCCGCGGTCACCACCGGTTGCAGCGGCGTGGCGTAGTACTTGCTCGCCTCCTGCTTGGCGATCCACTTCCGAGCGGCGGGCGCATACGCCGGGTAACCCGGTGCGACGTCCACCTGGTACCCGTCGGCCGTGGTGACGAACTGGACGAACTTCTCGGCGGCCTTCAGGTTCTTCGAGTGGCTGGAGATGAACCAGGTCCCGCCACCCACGTTGCCCGTCACCGCCTCGTCCTCGCCCTTCCACGGCAACGGCGCCGCGACCCCGAGCCGCCCGGCCGGCACGTTGAGCGACTGGGGGTTGTTGAAGATCGCGCCGGCGTACCAGGCCGGACCCGGCATCATCAGCACCTTGCCGGAGTACTTCTTCAAGAACTCGGGCGTGAACACGCTGACCACCGGCACGGTCCCGTTGCGGCGGAGGGCGTCGAGCATCGAGGCCGCCCGCTTGCACTCGGTCGAGTCGGTCTTGACGGTGACGGACTTGGGACCGGTCACGTCATTGGCCTGGCATTTGCTCGCCCACATGAACACCTCAGGCGTCCAGGCGTCCCCGGCCGTGCCGATGATGTAGCCGGGGTGCTCCTTGGCGACCTTCTCACCGAGCGCCTGGTACTCCTCCCATGTGGTCGGGACGGCGTAGCCGAACTGCTTCATCAGGGACGTGTCGTACCAGAGCACCGCCTGGGCGAGGTCGTTGCGCAGGCAGTACACGCGGCCGTCCACCGTGCAGGGGTCGAGCGAGCCCTTGGTGAAGTTGCCGAGCGTGTCCTCCGGGACCAGACCCTGGTTCAACACGGCCGCGAACGCCTGCTTGCCGGCGCTCTTCTGGCTGGCCCATGCGGCGTCGTTGTTCTGGCTGGAGAAGACCACGTCGGGCCAGCCACTACCGGCGCGGTCGAACAACTGCATCTTGGTCCGGAAGGAGTTGGACCCGTTGGCCGACCCGTCATAGGTGACGACCTCGATCTTGGTGTCCGGGTTCGCCGTCTGGAACGCCTTCACGGCCGCCTGCCGGTCGGCGTCCACCCAGACGGTGATCGTCGAGGACGCCTCCTGCTTGGCTTCGGGAAAGCCGTACGCCCCGTTCGCCGAGCTGCCTTCGCCGCCGCAACCGACGAGAGTCAAGAGCGCCGTTGCGGTGCACATCACGGCGACGGTCGACGCCTTACGGCGCAAACGCACCACAGTGTGGGTTCCGACCATGAGGATGTCCTTGTCTTGTCGACTTCGTTGACGACTCCGCGCCTGGACTTTAGGACATACGTATGATGTTTGTCACGAGCTCGGACGGCGCAACCTGAGGAACCGTTACCGTAGGGCCTCGTGCTCGCTTCGTTGCCGGGCCGGCTGCACGATCCGGGTGTCCAGCCACGTACGACCACCGGCTGACGCGGGACGCGACGCGCCATCTCACCGACAACGCAGGTGCACTGGGGTCCGTGCGTTCTCCCGCCGCCGTCACGACGGCCGGGTTCGCGAGGCAGACCGACGTCGACGCGGTGATGGCGGCCGGCCGTACCCCCTTCTCGATCAGTCGGCACTGGACGACCTGCTGCCCGTCGTCGGCTCCCGCGGCGTCGGCGTCGTCGCCGCGGCGGTCTACAACCCGGGGTTGCCGAGCGGTACCGCCGTGGACGGCTCGGCGACCTACGACTACGGGGCGCGCCGCGGACCGTCGTGGAACGTGCCGCCCGCATCGCAGCCGTCTGCGAGCGACACGGCGTGGAGCTTCCCGCGGCCGCCGTCCAGTACCCCTTGCGCCATCCCGCGGTCGCCTCGGTGGTGGTAGGGATGCGCACCGAGGAGCACGTGCGAAGCAATGTCGCGCGGTATCGGGCGGTGATCCCAGAGGCGTTGTGGGAGGAGCTGCACGTCACCGGACTTCTCCCGGACCCGACCGGACAAGCCGGCAGTCCGGGGTCCCACGTAAACATCACATGAATCTTGTCGCAAACGTCATACGTATGCTAACTCTGTGGCGGGCATCAACGCCCTTATCACAGGAAGCGATCGACATGACATCGACGTCAGACTCGACCCGCTCGGTGAGCAGACGATGGATGCGCAGGGCGAGCCGCCTGGCCGCGCTCGGCGCCTGCGCCCTCATCGCATCAGCGCTCATTCCTCCTCAGGCGCAAGCCGCGCCTCGGACGGTGTACTTCGCGGCGCCGGACGGCAAGGACTCCGGACACTGCAGCCAGTCGCAGCCATGCTCGCTCGAGCGGGCTCAGCATGTCGTCCGCCCGGCCGCCAAGCAGGGTGACGTGACCGTTCAGCTTGCCGACGGCACCTACCGCCTTTCCGAGCCCCTCAGATTCGGACCCGGCGACGGCGGCGGCGACCACACCATCCACTGGACCGCCGCTCCGGGCTCCCACCCCGTCATCACCGGCGCCTCCAAGGTCACCGGCTGGTCCATGTCAGAGTCGGGGGCGGGGATCTGGGAGGCCGACACCCCCAACGGCCTGGACACCCGCCAACTCTACGTGAACGGCGTGATCGCCCCTCGCGCCGCCATCCGCCTGGCCAACACGGACGTCACCCCCACCGCGACGGGCCTCACCATCAAGAACCCGGCCCTGAGTTACCTCGCCACGCTTCCCGACCAGGGGCGCATCGAGTTCGAGTCCCTCGGCGACTTCACCAACCGCTACTCGCCGGTCAAGAGCATCAGTGCCACCGAGATCACGATGGCGCAGCCGGCGTGGGACAACAACACGTGGGGCTGGGACACCGTCCAGAACTCGTTCCTGGCCGGTCCGAGCTGGTACCTCGACAACTCACTGAGCTTCCTCACCCAGGTCGGCCAGTGGTACATAGATCCAGGCGCCGGGAAGCTCTACTACAAGCCGGCAAGCGGGGTCGACCCCAACCAGCTCGACATCGAGCTGCCCCGCCTGGAGACGCTGCTCAGCATCGGCGGGACGTACGACAGGCCGGTGACCGGCCTTGCCTTCACGGGCATCCAGTTCTCCGGCACCTCCTGGCTCGGTCCCTCGACCGACGGGTATGCGAACCAGCAGAACGGCCTCTTCATCAAGGGCGCCTACGACTACCGGCCCGCCGACGCGTTCAGCAGCTGCTCGCGGGGCTGCGAGATGTTCGAACGAGCGCGCACCAGCTGGTTCCAGGAGCCCGCCGCCGTACAGGTCTCCGCCGCCGGCCGCATCTCGTTCACCGGCAACACGTTCACCAACCTCGGCCAGACGGCGCTGGGCATCGGCAACGACGCCAACGCCGTGGCGACCGGAGTCGGGCTGGGCGCCGGCGACATCGATGTGGTCGGCAACCGGTTCACGGAGAGCAGCGGCCACGGCATCACGGTCGGCGGCGTCCTGCCCGACGCGCACCACCCGAGCGACCCGCGGATGACCAACCACGACATCCTGATCTCCGACAACACGGTCAATCGCGTGGCGGTGGACTACAAGGACAACAGCGGCATCCTCAGCACGTACGTCACAGGCGCCCGCATCCTGCACAACGAGGTCTCCAACGTCCCCTACGACGGCATCGACACCGGCTACGGCTGGGGCATCAACGACGCCGGGGGCTCGAACGACTACGTCGACCGCGGCTACTACAAGTGGAACACCCTGTACACGACGCCGACCACGCTCAAGGACAACCGCGTCGAGGGCAACCTCGTGCACAACACGAAGGCGCGGTTCGCCGACGGCGGATCGGTCTACAACCTCTCCGCGAGCCCCGGGACCGTGGTCGCCAAGAACTACCTGTTCAACATCTCGGGAGTGGGCCTTTACCTCGACGAGGGCTCGCGCTCGATGACCTATGAGCACAACGTGGTCCAGGGCGGTTCCTTCCTCTTCACCAACGCGTACAGCCTGCGCAACAACACCAGTGACAACGTCATTCAGAACAACTGGTACAACTCGGGCGGAGCCTCGACGCCGAACGCCGCGGCGCACAACAACAAACTGATCAACAACGTGAAGGTCGCGGGCGCCAACTGGCCGGCGGCCGCGCGGGACGTGATCTGCCAGGCGGGTGTGGCGCCGCAGTACCGGACGTCGCTCAACGCCAACCAGTTCGGCTTCAGCGGGTGCCCGGCCGGCGGCCCCGTCGCACCCGGCCTGCGCACCGCCGGAAGTTCGGCCGTCAGCTCGTACTTCGGCCAGAGCGGCGGCGGCTTCGGGATCGCGGCGGCCGGCGCCGACGTGTGGGGCGCCGGCGGTCAGCACGACGACCAGTTCGGTTCGATCTACCGGCCCGGTTCGTTCAGTGCCGGCTCGAGCGTGTCCACCCGCGTCGTGTCGGTCAACGACGCCAACGCCTGGGCCAAGTCCGGGGTCATGGTCCGCAACGACATGACCAAGGCGGGAGAGTCGGCCGGGTATGCCGTCGTCGCGGTCACCGCCCGCAATGGCGTCGTATTCGAGTGGGACGCCGACGGCGACGGTTACCTGGACACCGACGCACGCGCCGGCGTCGACGTCTACCGCCCCGTCTGGGTGAAACTCACCCGCTCGGGCCAGTCGTTCAGCGCCTCGTACTCCTACGACGGTGCCAACTACGTCCCGATCGGTCAGCCGGTCACATTGGCCTCGGCCGCAGCGAAGCAGGACATGGGCATCTTCTCCACGTCCCACGACACCGCCCAGTCAGCGATCAACCAGTTCGACTCCGTCTCCTTCACCGCGACGACGCCGTAGGTCCCCCTCCGGGAGGTCGACCACAGGCGCGGCAAGGGTTGCGGCGCGCCGGCGGCCCGGCGGATCACGACATCCGGCAGGGCGCGCGAGAGGACCGGAGCATCACCGTGACCTGTGGTCGACCATACGGCCGTGCGGGGCGGGCTCACGCATCGCCCCGCACGGAGCGTGATCGCGGTCCTCGTCCGCGCCCGGCAGGAACGGCCGGGCAGCGCACCCCGGCCGGCGACGCGGCTCACCTCGCACCTGAGGGAGTACGCCCCCTGCCTCCTGGCCTCATCCCCGCCCCGGAGCAGGCCGCCATGCTGGCCCTTCCCCGGCTGACTCCCTGCCGAGGAAGGCCCAGCCCGCGATCGCGGGGCGGTGAGGGGAGCCGGCACCGCCGGACGTACCGGGCGAACCGCATCGGAGCTGCGGCCGCCGTCAGGAGGCCGAGGCCGACGGCCGGCCCAGGGCCGGTGCGAGCAGGGTGGCGATGTCGGTGAGGATCTGCTCGTAGTCCTCGGGCGCGAAGGCGAACGGCAGCGCGAAGGCGACCTCGTCGACCTCGCGGAAGGCCGCGTGCGCGCAGAGCCGCTCCGCGATCTCCTCGGAACTGCCGACGAGGTCGGGCGCGAACAGCAGCCGCCCGGGGCCCTGCGGGCTCGAGGTGCGCGGCAACCGCCGGCGGGCGTACTCCAGGTACTTCTCGCGCTGCCCCGCCGAGGCGCTGTCGGTGGGGACGACCACCAGCCCCTGCGAGACGCGGGCCTGTTCGCCGTCGGGGTGCGCGGCGCGGAAGGCGCGGATGTGGGACAGCTGGATCTCGTCGAAGTCCCCGGACTCCTCCGCCTTGACCACGCTGCTCGTCAGGAGGTTCATGCGGTGCTCCCCGGCCCAGCGGGCCGAACGCGAGCCGCCGGCGCCGTACCACATGCGGTCGCCGAGCCCCGGGGAGTGCGGCTGGACGCGGTCGGAGAAGACCTCGAAGCCCTCGGTGCCGCTGAAGGCGGTGGCCGGCTCGCCCGTGACGAAGCCCAGCAGGCGTTCCACCCGGCCGTAGGAGAAGTCCTCCTGCTCCGCGGTGTCCGGGTAGAGGGCGTCGCGGACCTGGTCGAAGTGCAGGGGCGGGCCGACGCTGACGCCCGGGTTGAGGCGGCCGCCGGACAGCAGGTCCACCGTCGCCAGGTCCTCCGCCACACGCAGCGGGTTCTCCCACCCGAGCGGGATGACGGCGGTGCCGAGTTCGATGCGGCTGGTGCGCTGCGAGGCGGCGGCAAGGACGGCCACGGGCGAGGAGATGCCGAACTGCAGGTGCCGGTGGCGCACCCACGCGCTGTCGAAGCCGAGCCGTTCGCCCAGCTGGATCATCTCCAGCGTCGCCTCGTGCCCGCGGCGCGGGTCGGCTTCGTCGAACAGTCCGATGGTCAGGAAGCCGAGCTTGCGCAGCGGCCTGCCGTACGACGGCACAAGGCCCTCCTCGTCGCGGGTGCGGACGGGGCCGGCACCGCCCCGCGCCGGCACGAGCGGGGCGGGACGGTGCCGGACACCGACGGTAGATCAGCTGACGGTCACCGGCAGCTCGAAGAGGTCGTTCTGGGTGACCACGGGCTTGTTCCGCAGCTCCGCCGCCGGGACCGCCAGGTCGAGCTCGGGGAAGCGCTCGAACAGGGCGGGCAGCGCCACCGAGGCCTCCAGCCGGGACAGCGCGGCGCCCGGGCACACGTGCGGACCGTGGCCGAAGGCGATGTGCCGGATGGGGTGCTCGCGGGTGATGTCGAAGACGCCGGCGCTCGGGCCGTGCTGCTTCTCGTCGCGGCCGATCGCCGCGTAGGAGACGATCAGCGCCTCGCCCTTGCCGATGACCTGGTCGCCGACGGGGACGTCCTCGGTGGCGAAGCGGATCAGCACGTGCGAGGTGGGCGTGGAGTAGCGCAGGGTCTCCTCCACCACCGACTCCCAGCTCGCCTCGCCCTTTCGTACCAGCGCGAGCTGGTCGGGGTGGGTGAGCAGGTTCACGACCGCGTTCACGATGAGGGAGATGGTGGTCTCGTGACCCGCGGCGATCATCAGTTGCAGGGTGCTCTGGATCTCGGCGTCGGTGAGGTGGTCGCCGTCCTCGGAGGCCGCGATGAGGGCGCTGGTGAGGTCGTCGCCGGGTTCGGCGCGCCGGTCGGCGACGGTCTTGGCCATGAGGGCGGCGAGCTCGCCGAGAGTGGCGATGACCTCGTCGGGCGGGGTCTGGGTGGAGAAGAACTTCTCGAACAGCACCTTCAACCGCGGCAGCTGGGCCTCGTCGATGCCCATCAGCTCCTGCACGACGTACATCGGCAGCGGGTAGGCGAAGGTGGCCTTGAGGTCCACCACCTCGCCCTCGCGTGCCGCCTCCTCGACGCGATCCAGGAGACCGGCCGTCAGCTCCTCGATCCTGGCGCGCATCTGCTCGACGCGGCGCGGGGTCAGCGCCTGGGCGACCAGGGTACGCAGCCTGCGGTGGTCCGCGCCGTCGACGGTGAGCATGGAGCGGCCGGGGTTGGCCAGGCCGATCAGCGCCCAGTCGGCGGGGATCTCACCGCGGTTGAAGGCGTCCCAGTGGGCGATGTCCTTCACCAGCCGCGGGTCGGTCAGCAGCGCCCGGGCCTCGGCGTGGTGCGTCACCGCCCAGACCGGCACCCCGCCGGGGAGTTCGACGGCGGCCAGCGGTCCCGCCTCACGCAGCGCGGTGCTCTCGGCGACCAGGTCGCCCACCAGCGGGTCCAGCACGATCGGGGAGGCCGCCTCGTGGCCGGTGACCGGACACTTCATCAGGGTTCTCCTAGTACGGGGGTGGGTGTGAAACGCACGGGGAGGCTGGTCATGCCCCGCAGCCACGGGGACGGACGGCGTACCAGCGCGGAGGCGTCGACCGCCAGGTCGAGGTCGGGGAGCCGGTCCAGCAGCACCTCGATGCCGGTCCGGGCGATGGCCTCGGCGATCTCCTGTGCGGGGAACGGGCAGCGGTGCTCCCCGTGGCCGAAGGAGAACCAGGCGTTGTTGCCGTTGGTGGACGTCCCGGCCTCCAGGTGCACCTGGGGGTCGGCGTTGGCCGCGGCGAAACCGAGGATGAGCAGGTCGCCGGAGGCGATGTGGCGGCCGCCGAGCCGGGTGTCGCGGCTGGCCCACCGGCCGGCGATGTTCTGGGTGGGGGTGTCCTCCCACAGGACCTCGTTCATGGCCTGCCCGACGCTGTGCCGTCCGCCGGTGAACGAGGCGGCGAAGCGGTCGTCGGTGAGCATCAGCCGCAGCGAGTTGCCGATCCAGTCCGCGGTGGGCTGGTGGCCGGCCACGGTCATCACCATCATGTCCTGCACGATCTCCTCGTCGGAGAAGTCGTACCGGTCGGCGAGCATGCGCGAGACCACGTCCGCGCCCGGCTCCGTCTTCTTCGCCTCGAGCAGTTCGGTCATCGCGGAGTAGACGTAGGTCTGGCCGGCGATCGCGTCCGGGCCCCCGTCGACCAGGTCCTTGACCGCCTTCGCCAGGTGCGGGCCCTGCTCCTCGGGAAAGCCGTACAGCCGGGCGAGCACGCGGACCGGGAGCAGCATGGCGAACTGCTCGAGAAGGTCGGCCTTTCCGCTGCCGCAGAAGGCGTCGACGAGTGCGTCGGCGTAGCGCTCGGCGTGGCGGCGCAAATCGACCGGGTCGATGGCCTCCATGGCCTGGCCCATCATCGCGGCGCGCTGCCGGTGGCGTTCGCCCACGGTGTAGAGGATCGACGGCTGCTTGCGGCCGATCATGGGCAGCAGGGGCCAGTCGTCGGGGATGCGGTCCCACTGGTTCCACAGGTCCGAGTCCCGGCTGAAGAGCACGGGGTCGCCGGTGACGTGCAGCAGTTCCCGGTAGCCCAGGACGAGCCATGCCGGGATGCCGCCGTCGAGCATCACGGGGGCCAGGGCGCCGTGGTCGCGCCGCAGTTCCCGGTAGAGGACGGAGGGGTCGATGTGGAAGCGGGGGCCGCTGAAGGGCACCGCCCCGGCGAACGGGTCGGTGCCGGCGGCCGCGGCGGGCTGGCTGGTCACGGGGCGGTCATCTCCCGGGCACGCGGGTTGGCGGCGGACAGTGTCTGCAGGTGCTGGACGAGGGTGATGAGGACGTCCTTGGACGACTGCCGGGACCGCGCGTCGCAGTCGACCAGCGGCACCCCGTCGGCCAGTGACAGCGCGTCGCGCACCTGCTCCTCGGAGTGCCGCGGCCCGCCGAAGTCGTTGCGGGCCACCACGAAGGGGGTGCCGTGGTGCTCCAGGCGGTCGATGGCGTACCAGGAGTCGTCCAGGCGGCGGGTGTCGACCAGCACCACCGCGCCGAGCGTGCCGGAGAACAGCCGGTCCCACAGGAACCAGAACCGCTCCTGCCCGGGTGCGCCGAACAGGTAGAGCACGGTGCGCCGGTTGATGCTGATCCGGCCGAAGTCGAAGGCCACGGTGGTGGACGTCTTCGTCCCCACGCCGGTGAGGTCGTCGACCGCGGCGCCGGCCTGCGTCATGGTCTCCTCGGTGTTCAGCGGACGGATCTCGCTGACCGAGCGGACCATGGTCGTCTTCCCGACGCCGAACCCACCGGTGACGACGATCTTGAGCCCGTTGTCGGCGCTCGCGTCGAGCGGCGCCCGCGGCCCCGGCGGGCCGGGGACGTGGCCGGGGTCAGAGGTTGCGTAGTCCAACGAGCACCTGCTCCAGGATCTCGGGGTCCGGAAGGTGAGCCGCCGTCCGGACGGTACGGGGGTGCCGGGCGCTGATCCGGCCGGTGTCCAGCAGGTCGCACAGAAGCACCTTGGTGATGCCGACCGGCAGCCCCAGGTCTGCGGCGAGTTCCACGACGGCGGTGGGCCGGCTGCAGGTCCGCAGGATCGCCGCGTGCTCGGACTGCATCCCCGGGACCGGATCGCACTCCGCGACCACCAGGGTGACCAGGTCGAACACATCGGACGCGGGCCGGCTGCGACCCGATGTCAGGGTGTACAGCCGGTCCGGATCCTCCTCCCGGCCCGGGCGGGGTGTCATGCGCCGTCGCCGCCCTCACCGGACGCCTCGCGCGGGGGCGCGCTGAGGTGCTCGCCGAGCTGCTCGACCAGCTCGTGCATGTTGTGGCCGATCATGCCGACCTCGGCGTCGTCGTCGGCGACGACCGCCAGGTGTGCGCCGTCACCGGCCTCGACGATGAACAGGATCCCGCCGTAGAACTCGGCCATGGCCTGCCGCACGCCGCCGCTGCCGTCGCCGAACTCCATCGACGCGCCCTGCGACAGGCTCTGGATGCCGGCGGAGATCGCCGCGAGCTGGTCGGCCTGGTCCACCGAGAGCTCGGGGGTGCGGCACAGCTTGAGCCCGTCCCGGGACAGGACCAGGGCGTGGCGGGCGCCCGGGGTGCGGTCCAGAAGGTTCTCCAGCAGCCAGTTGAGCCGCTCGTCCGTACTGGTGTGGCCGGTGGCTGGTGCGGTCATCGCGCGTCGCTTTCTGGGGATGGGGCCGTCGCATCGTGCTCGTCGCGGTCCGCGGGGGGCGCGGACGCGGAGGGCTGGTGGTCGTCGGGGGCGGAGTCGGCCGCGGCGGGGGTGGTGCCGTGGACGGCGCTGCGGAAAGTGCTGAACCGCGCGGCCCGTTCGGCCGCCGTGCCGGGGGCGGCCTGGCTCGCGGCCGGCCGTGCGGCGGGCCGGCCGTGCCCGGCGGCGGACAGCGTCTGGCCGCGGCGGCGCTTGGGCAGGCCGCTCTCCCCGAGCTCCGGCGCGGTCGGCAGGGAGTCCTCGCCCTGGTCGGAGGGGTCGGAAGGGTCGTCAGGCGCCGGGACGGAGGGGGCGGCCGCCGGGTCGGGCGGGGGCAGGATCGGCTCGGCCACGGGGGCGGCGTCCGCGCCGGGGCGCGGAACGGTCAGCAAGTCCTGCGGGATCATCAGCACCGCGCCGGTACCGCCGCGGGCCGAGGGACGGAAGGAGACCCTCAGACCGTGCTTGCGGGCCAGTCGGCCGACGACCGTCAGGCCGAGCCTCGTCCCGGACAGCCCGGTCAGGTCGCCGGAGTCGGCGGCGACGGCGCTCTGCGCCCGGCGCAGCGCGACCTCGCCCATGACCAGTCCGCTGTCCTCGACGGTGACGACCGTGCCCGCGGGCACCTCCTCCACGTAGACGTGGACCTCGGCGGTGGGCGGGGAGAAGTTGGCCGCGTTGTCCATGAGTTCGGCCAGCGCGTGCATCACGCCCTCGGCGGCGTGGCCGACGACGGCTACCTCGCTGGTGGAGTGGAGCCGGACCCGCTGGTAGCCGGCGATGCGCCCCATCGCGCCGCGCAGGATCGACTCCATCCGGATCGGCTTGGCCCACCGGCGTCCGGAGCGGGCCCCGGTCAGCACGGCGATGCTGTCGGCGAGACGGCCGGCCTGGGCGGTGCGGTGGTCCAGGTGCAGCAGGTCGTGCAGCACGGCCGGGTCGGAGTGCCGGTGCTCCATCTGCCGCAGGTCGGCCAGCATGCCGATGGTCAGCGCCTGCATGCGTCCGGCGACGTTGGCGCCGACGGCCATGGCCGCGGCGCGGCGCGACTCGCTCGTGCCCACCCGGTCGGCGACCAGGGTCAGGATGCGGCGCTGCGGAGCGGTGAGCGGCTCCCGGACGGCGCCGATCACGCGGTCCACGGTCTCACCGGCGAAGATGCGGTCGACGGCGGCGGGCAGCAGCTCATCGGAGAAACGTTCCGCCTCGGCCCGCGCCGCGTCGAGCTGCCCGGCCAGCCGGCGTGCCCGCCAGCGCTCCCGCGCCGCCACGGCCACCGCCACCACCAGCGCGAGGTTTCCGGCTGCCGCGCCGATCGCCACGGGGACGCGCAGCGACCCGGGGGCGGCGACGGCCGCCCACACGGCCACCGGGACGGTGACCACCAGGGGCACCGCCACGGCCCGTGTCAGGTACGAAAGCGGAGCACGCTGCTCACGCGGCCGTGCCGGGATGCGAAGGCGCCCGGTCCGCGGGCGCGGGAGCGCGGTCTGCGCTGTCATCGATCAGGACCTCGGGACCGTCTGGACGGATGGGATGGGCGAAGCGGAATCCAGCAAAAACGGGCACCGCGTGCGCGAATCCTGGACGGGCTCCACGGGACGCGGGGAACTGGCGGTCACTATATGCGAGTTGCCAACGGTGTCGATCAACGAGTTGGTCACATCTGTTGGCTGGTGAGGATATGTGAGGTGTGGGGGCTTAAGGCGGTCGCGGGACGGGTGAACCGGTACGTCCGTTCTCCTGGCGGCGTCCCCCGGAAAGGCGGCGGGGCGGTCCGCGCACCGGCGAACGGGTCCGTGCCGGCCCCTTCGGCTGGTACGACAGACCGGTGGCGTGTCCGATCCCGCCTCAGGTCGCGGACGGACACGCCACCGGCGTCGCGTTCACCGGGCGG
>NZ_JBYIQP010000102.1:0-21145 GCF_057707665.1 Actinacidiphila sp. bgisy167
GCCCGCCGTCCCGCGCTTGCCACCGCCGCCCCGGCGGTCCCGGCGCGGGCGGTCACCCGGCGCGGACGGGACCGGGGGACGGCCGGGGGTCCGCGTCCCCGAGGGGGACACGACCGCCTCGGCGCCCGGCTCCCCGTCCGCGGGCAGCCTGAAGCCGCCCCGCGGATCCGGGGCCGGCCCGGTGTCGCCCGGACCTGCCGGACCGGCCGTCGTCCCCTGGACGGCGGCCTGCTCAGAAATGCGCTCCGTGCTCACGCTGGTCGTTCCATCCGGTCGGTTGCGCCACGTGCCGGGCACGTGGCGGGGCGGCCGCGTCAGGCGGGTCGTCGGCAGTGCAGGAAGAGCTGCCTCTCGGGCAGCACTCCGGTGGCGGGCGGCGCGTACGCGTAGGAATCCTCCTCGAGGATCACGAATCCCGCGTCGGTGACCACCTGGCGCACATCAGCCCGTGGATAACCCGATACCCGGATGATGTGACCGAGGAACGGAATCGCGACGTCGTCCCCGTCGCCCTCCACCATCGACAGACCGAACAACCCGCCGGGGCGGAGGAGGTCGTGGACCCCGCGCAGGGCCTGTGCGAGTTCGGCCCGAGGCAGCGTCACCAGCGAGGAGAAGGCCACCACGGCGTCGAAGCGGCCCAGGTCGTGCGGGCCGCCCGCGCCGAGCCGGCCCCCGGTCCACAGGTCCGCGATGCCGGCCTGGTGGAAGGCCGCCCGGGGCACGTGCCGCCGGGCGAGCGCGAGCGCTCCGGCGGAGAGGTCCACCCCCGTCACCTCGTGTCCGGCCTCCGCCATCTGACGGCAGGTCGGCAGCCCCGTGCCGCAGCCGAGATCCAGGACGCGCGAGCCCGCCGGGAGCCGCGCCAGCAACCGCCTCCCCGCGGCGACCCGGCCGTCCTCGCGCAGGAGGGCCTCGTCGTGACGGTCACCTATGGTGCGGAAGGCCTGGCCGGTGCGGTCCAGTTGTATGTCCTCGTAACCGCCGACTCCCACAGCCCGGGCCTCCCGTATGACCTTGGTGACTTAGCGTCAAACTCTAGTGTGAGCCTGTGTTTCGTGCAGCACTATGGGCCACGATCTTACGATTGGGGCAGGGGTGCACGGCAAGCCGCTCCCGGGGTCACCTTGCCGGACGGTCCCAGTCGACCGGAAGGGCCGGTACCGGCCACGCCGGATCCGGACGCCATTGCTCCCAGCCGTCCCGGAAGGGGATCCCCCAGGCGCCGATCACCTCGAGCGCGCGGCGCCCGGCCTCCCGCACCTTCCGCGCCGTGGCCGCCGGCATCAGGCCCGCGGACTGCGCCTGCGCGAACTCGTCCTCGTCCCGCCACTGCCAGCGGCGGTCCGGGGTGACGTGTATGTCCAGGAAGTGGTCCTCCGAGTCGACCCCGCCCGACCAGCGGTGCCGCGGCTCCTCCAGGTTCACGTACCAGTTCTTGAAGCGCCAGCCCTCGTCCCAGAACAGCCACACCGACCAGGGCTCGGCCGGGCGGGCGAGCTTCAGCACGCCCGTGCCCCACCAGCGGTCCACGCGTGTCGTGCGCGGCTTGAGATAGCGCGTCTCCAGCGGCTCCAGGTGGATCGGCGAGCCGTCCGCCAGCACCGGCCTGACGCACTCGGTACCGGGCGCCATCCACACCGCCAGCAACTCCGCGTCGTCATGGACCACGGTCACCGGACGGCAGATGTGCACCGCGTCGCTGCCATTGCCGCGGTAGCGCCACAGCACCTGCTCGCCGGGGGCCCAGTGGCCGGCGCCGCCGTCCCGGCCCGCTCCCTGGGAAAGAAGGATGTCCGCTGTCATGAACGGATCTTACGTACCCCGTGTCACGAACGCGTCACCCTTGCGCGGGACAATCGCCGCGCGGGCCGATCGCCGTGCCCGGCGGGGCGACGGCCTGCGCGGCGGCGCGACGCTGTCTCAGGGCCGGGTCATCCGCAGCACGTCCAGCGCCTCGTCCAGCTGCTCCAGGGTGAGCAGCCCGCGCTCGACATAGCCGGACTCCAGCACCACCTCGCGGATCGTCTTCCGCTCGGCCAGCGACCGCTTGGCGACCTTGGCCGCCTCCTCGTAGCCGATGTACTTGTTGAGCGGGGTGACGACCGACGGCGAGGACTCCGCGTACTCACGGGCCCGGGCCGCATGCGCCGTGATTCCGTCGACGGTGCGGTCGGCCAGCAGCCGGGAGACGTTCGCGAGCAGCCGGACGGACTCCAGGACGTTGCGGGCGATGACCGGGAGCATCACGTTCAGCTCGAAGTTGCCCGCGGCTCCCGCCGTCGTGATCGTCACGTCGTTGCCGATGACCTGCGCGGCCACCATCAGCACCGCCTCGGGGATCACCGGGTTCACCTTGCCCGGCATGATCGACGAACCGGGCTGGAGGTCGGGCAGGGCGATCTCGCCGAGGCCGGTGCGCGGGCCCGAGCCCATCCAGCGCAGATCGTTGGCGATCTTGGTCAGTCCCACGGCGATCGTCCGCAGCTGCCCCGAGGTCTCCACGACCCCGTCACGGGCGCCCTGCGCCTCGAAGTGGTCCCGCGCCTCGGTCAGCGGCAGCCCGGTCGACCGTGCCACCTCGGCGATCACCGCCGCGGAGAAGCCGGGCGGGGTGTTGATCCCCGTGCCGACCGCGGTCCCGCCCAGCGGCAGCTCCGCCAACCGCGGCAGCGAGGCCCGCAGACGCTCCACCCCGTACCGGACCTGGGCCGCGTAGCCGCCGAACTCCTGGCCCAGCGTCACCGGCGTGGCGTCCATCAGATGGGTGCGGCCGGACTTCACCACGTCCGCGAACTCCGCGGCCTTGCGCTCCAGCGAGGCCGCCAGGTGCTCCAGCGCCGGGATCAGATCGCCGGTCACCGCGGAGGTCGCGGCGATGTGCAGGGAGGAGGGGAAGACGTCGTTGGAGGACTGGCTGGCGTTGACGTGGTCGTTGGGGTGCACGTCCCGTCCGAGCCGCTCGCTCGCCAGGGTGGCGATGACCTCGTTGGCGTTCATGTTCGAGGAGGTGCCGGACCCGGTCTGGAAGACGTCCACCGGGAAGTGGGCGTCCCAGCGCCCCTCGGCCACCTCGGCGGCGGCCTCCTGGATCGCCGCCGCCACGTCCTGGTCCAGGACGCCCAGCTCCGCGTTGACCTTGGCCGCGGCCGCCTTGATCCGGGCGAGCGCCTCGATGTGGGCGCGCTCCAGCCCGCGTCCGCTGACGGGGAAGTTCTCCACGGCCCGCTGGGTCTGCGCACGCCACTTGGCATGGGCCGGTACGCGCACCTCGCCCATCGAGTCGTGCTCGATGCGGTACTCGTGCTCGTCCCCCGCGTCCTGTCCGGGCATGGCCGCCGTCCCTTCCCTCGCGCTCGTCGTCGGGCGTACCGGGTCCTTCCCGGGACGACCTCTTCGTAGGACAGCGGCGCGGCGGGTTTCATTCCTCCGGCGGGAACAGCGAGGCCCGGCGCCGTGCTCGCGGTGCCGGGCCTCGCCAGGAGGGTCAGGCGCCGGGGCGCACCGGGATGCTCGTGAACGTCGGCGCGGGCGCGGGGTCGCTGAAGAAGTCGTTGCCCTTGTCGTCGACGACGATGAAGGCCGGGAAGTCCTCGACCTCGATCTTCCAGACCGCCTCCATGCCGAGCTCGGCGTACTCGAGCACCTCGACCTTCTTGATGCAGTCCTGGGCCAGCCGGGCCGCCGGGCCGCCGATCGAGCCGAGGTAGAAGCCGCCGTGCTCGGCGCACGCGTCGGTGACCTGCTTCGAGCGGTTGCCCTTGGCGAGCATGACCTTGGAACCGCCCGCGGCCTGGAACTGCTCGACGTAGGAGTCCATGCGGCCGGCCGTGGTCGGGCCGAAGGAGCCGGAGGCGTAGCCCTCGGGGGTCTTGGCCGGGCCCGCGTAGTAGACCGGGTGGTCCCGCAGGTACTGCGGCATCTCCTCGCCCGCGTCCAGCCGCTCCTTGATCTTGGCGTGCGCGATGTCGCGGGCGACGACCAGCGGACCGGTCAGCGACAGCCGGGTCTTGACGGGGTACTTGGTCAGCTCCGCCAGCACCTCGTCCATCGGGCGGTTGAGGTCGATGCGCACGACGTCCTCGTCCGACAGGTGCTCGTCGGTGGTCTCCGGCAGGTACTTCGCCGGGTCGGTCTCCAGCTGCTCCAGGAAGACGCCCTCGGCGGTGATTTTGGCGACGGCCTGGCGGTCCGCGGAGCAGGACACGGCGATGGCGACCGGCAGGGAGGCGCCGTGCCGGGGCAGGCGCACCACGCGCACGTCGTGGCAGAAGTACTTGCCGCCGAACTGCGCGCCGATGCCGATCTTCTGGGTCAGCTCGAAGACCTTCTCCTCCAGCTCCCTGTCCCGGAAGCCGTGGCCGGTCGGCGAGCCCTCGCCCGGCAGCTCGTCCAGGTAGTGCGCGGAGGCGTACTTGGCCGTCTTCAGCGCGAACTCCGCGGAGGTGCCGCCGACCACGATCGCCAGGTGGTACGGCGGGCAGGCGGCCGTGCCGAGCGAACGGATCTTCTCCTCCAGGAACTTCATCATGGAGGCCTCGTTCAGGACGGCCTTGGTCTCCTGGTAGAGGAAGGACTTGTTGGCCGAGCCGCCGCCCTTGGCCATGAAGAGGAACTTGTAGGCGCCGCCGTCGGTCGCGTACAGCTCGATCTGCGCGGGCAGGTTGGAGCCGGTGTTCTTCTCCTCCCACATGGTCAGCGGGGCCATCTGGGAGTAGCGCAGGTTGAGCTTGGTGTAGGCGTCGTAGATGCCGTGCGACAGGGCCTCCTCGTCGCCGCCGGCCGTCAGAACGTTCTGGCCGCGCTTGCCCATCACGATCGCGGTGCCCGTGTCCTGGCACATCGGCAGGACGCCGGCCGCGGCGATGTTGGCGTTCTTGAGCAGGTCCAGGGCGACGAAGCGGTCGTTGGGGGACGCCTCGGGGTCGTCGAGGATCCGGCGCAGCTGGGCGAGGTGGGCGGGGCGCAGGTAGTGGGAGATGTCGTGCATGGCCTCGGCGGCGAGCGTGCGCAGCGCCTCCGGCTCCACCTTGAGGAAGGTCCGGCCGTCGGCCTCGAAGGTGCTGACGCCCTCGGAGGTGATCAGTCGGTAGGGAGTGGTGTCCTCACCGAGGGGGAGCAGATCCGTATAGGCGAACTCGGGCATAAGGGACATCCTCACTGGCGCTGCGTCACAGAAGCCCACCAAGCGTAGAACGAGTGCCGGGGGGCGGATGTGTGAGGTGGCCCTCACCGGCCGCTCGCCGCCCCTAGTCGCGATCTATCGCGTTTGTGTACGGTAGTCGGGTGGATGAGTCGTCGCTCCAGAAGCGTGAACAGCCCCCCGTGCGCCCCGTGGCCGAAGCCGACATCCGCGCGTCCGACGCGGACCGCGACGGGGTGGCGGACATCCTCCGCGACGCCCTCGCGGAGGGGCGTCTGACCACCGAGGAGCACTCCGAGCGGCTCGACGGGGTCTATGCGGCCAAGACCGTCGGTGAACTGGAGCCCTACGTCCGCGACCTGCCCGCGGGCCGCGCCGCGAGCGTGCCCGCACCGTCGCCGGAGGCGCGGAACTGGGTGCCCGACGGCTCCGGGGAGAACCCCAACCTGGTCGGCATCCTCGGCGGCGCCGAGCGCAAGGGCCGCTGGCGGGTCGGCTCGAAGATCAACGCCGTCGCCATCATGGGCGGTGTCGCCATCGACCTCACCGAGGCCACCTTCACCAGCCCCGAACTCGTCATCAACTGCACCGCCATCATGGGCGGCATCGAGATCAAGGTCCCCGAGAACGTCACCCTGCGCGGCGGCGGCGTCGTGGGCATCATGGGCGGTTCCGACGTGAAGGCGTACGAGGCGCCCGACCCGAACGCCCCGGTCATCAAGGTGCAGGGCTTCGCCTTCTGGGGCGGCGTCGAGGCCAAGCCGCGCCGCGGCAAGCGCGTGAAGAAGAAGGGGCCCGGTCCCGCCGAGCTCGACGGCTGACGATGCGCCGGGGCCCCAACTCCGGCCCGCGGCAAGGGGATCGGGAGGCGCGCGCCGGGGCGGCGGGCCCGACACGGTGCGCATGAACGCGCGCACAGCGGGTAGGGCAAGGAGACACGTCGCTCGCCGCAGCCCTCCTCACGCCGACAGACCCCTGGAGACGCACCGGCACCGCAGCGACGGGCAAGGGTGACACCAAGCCGAGCCGTCGTCAGGAGTATCCCGTGCTTCAACCGATCGAGCCCCCGGCAGCCTCCAGGTCCTCCCTGAGTCACCCACGGGACCTGGGCGGCCCATGGCACTCGGAGGCGGCGTGCCGCAGTGACGAGGCGGGTCTGTTCTTCGCGCCGTCGAAGGAGCCGACCGCGGCGCGGCTGTCCCGCGAGGAGGCCGCCAAGCGGGTGTGCGCCCGCTGCCCGGTGATGCTGGAGTGCCGTGAGCACGCGCTGCTGCAGCCTGAGCCCTACGGCGTGTGGGGCGGGATGACCGCCGCCGAGCGCAGGGTCGTGCTGGCCCGCCGCCGTCGCCGGGAGGCGGAGCTGCAGCGGCCCGGGACGCGGATCGCGGCGGCGGGCTGAACGAGCAGGCGGTCCGGGACCCCGCCGTCGCGGCGGGGTCCCGGACCGTGTGCGGCCGTGTGCGGCGCGGGCCGGGACGGCTCAGCGCGCGCGGTCGAAGTCGATGGTGCTGTAGGCGCGCAGCTTGGACAGGCGGTGCGTGGAGTCGATCTGGCGGATGGTGCCGGACTTCGACCGCACGACCAGCGACTGGGTGAGCGCCGTCTCGGCGCGGTAGCGCACCCCGCGCAGCAGCTCGCCGTCGGTGATGCCGGTGGCGACGAAGAAGACGTTGTCGCCCTTGACCAGGTCGTCGGTGTGCAGGATCCGGTCCAGGTCGTGGCCGGCGTCCAGAGCGCGCCGCTTCTCCGCCTCGTCCTTCGGCCACAGCCTGCCCTGGATGGTGCCGCCGAGGCACTTGATCGCGCAGGCCGCGATGATGCCCTCGGGGGTGCCGCCGACGCCCATCAGCAGGTCGACGCCGGTGCCGTCCCGGACGGCCATGACCGCGCCGGCCACGTCGCCGTCGGAGATGAACTTGATGCGCGCCCCGGTCTCCCGGACCTCCTTGACGAGGTTCTCGTGGCGAGGGCGGTCGAGGATGACGACCGTGACGCCCTCGGGGGCGATGCCCTTCGCCTTGGCGACCCGGCGGATGTTGACCGAGGGCGGGGCGGTGATGTCGACGTAGTCGGCGGCCTCGGGGCCGGTGACGAGCTTGTCCATGTAGAAGACGGCCGAGGGGTCGTACATCGCGCCTCGGTCGGCGGCGGCGAGCACCGCGATGGCGTTCGGCATGCCCTTGGCCGTGAGCGTGGTGCCGTCGATCGGGTCCACGGCGATGTCGCACTCCGCGCCGGTCCCGTCGCCGATGCGCTCGCCGTTGAACAGCATCGGTGCCTCGTCCTTCTCCCCCTCGCCGATGACGACGACGCCGTTCATCGACACGGTGGAGACGAGGGTGCGCATGGCCTTGACGGCCGCGCCGTCCGCGCCGTTCTTGTCGCCGCGCCCGACCCAGCGCCCGGCGGCCATGGCCGCGGCCTCGGTGACCCGGACGAGCTCCAGCGCGAGGTTGCGGTCGGGCGCCTCGGGCTTCACCTCGAGTTGCGGCGGCAGGTTGTGGTGTTCGTGCTGCTCGGTCATCGGGGCTCTCCTTCGTCGATACCCCCGGCTTCAGCCGGGGAAGGAAGCGAAGATCCAGGGGGCAGGGCAGGGATGGCCGGTTCGCCGCGAGGGCGGACCGGCGTCCGCCCTCTTCCAGAGGGCCCAGCGGTGCGGCCGCGAAGTGATCGCGGTCGACCGCTGGTTCCCGTCCTCCAGGCTGTGCTCCGCCTGCGGCACCTTGCAGGACACGATCCCGCTGAAGGTTCGCACCCGGACGTGCTGCTGCGGGACGACCCACGACCGGGACGTGAACGCGGCGGCGGACAGCCTGGCCGTCGGGCTGACGGTGTCTGTCTGTGGAACTGGTGCAAGACCTCAACGGAGCACTCCTCGCGGGCAGCGGGCGACGAAGCGGAAACCCCTACTACAGCGCGAGCCGTAGGACTCCCCTCCTCCAGGAAGGAGAGGAAGCCGAGGCGGCGCACCTTTCTGTGTACGAGGACGGCCGGAAAAGAGGGTGCTACGACCTTATCCGGACACCGCCAGAATGAGCAGGCCGCCCGTCACATGAGCGGTTCTCCCGCCGGGGGCGACCCCCGGGCGGCCGGACGCTCCGGGGCATGGGGGACGATAGGGGGCGTGGCAAAGAAGCGCGGCATGGAAACCCTGCGGGACATGGTGCTCTCGATGGCGGCGATCGGCGTCGTCGCCGGAGGCATCTGGCTCTTCATCCCGCACGACGAGAACCACGACCCCGTCAAGGCGGTCGGCTACCGGGTCGAGCTCGGCCAGGCCCGGCGCGACGCCCCGTACGAGGTGGCGGCCCCGGAAGGGCTCGGCAAGGAGTGGCGGGCGACCTCGGTGACGTACGAGTCCACCGACCCCGAGGCCGTGCGGTGGCACCTGGGCTTCGTCGACCCGGACAACGAGTACGCCGCCGTCGAGCAGAGCAACGAGGCCGCGCAGAAGTTCGTCGCCGCCAAGAGCCACGAGGCGAAGCGGGTCGGCACCCGCATGGTCGAGGGCGAGACCTGGCAGCGCTACGAGGGCCCCAAGTACGACGCGCTCGTGCGCGAGGAGGGCGGCGTGACCACGATGGTCACCGGCACCGCCCCGATGGACCGGCTCGCGGAACTGGCCGCCGCCCTGGAGGAGCGGGGCGGCCGGCAGGGCTGACGCGACGCCGCCGGCCCCCGGGTGGTGGGGCCGGCGGCAGCCGTCGTGCGGGCGGTGACGCCCTCGTCGTCAGACGACGCTGACGACCTCGTCGTACGCCAGGCGCGGTCCGCGCTCGCGCCAGGCGTTCTCGCCCGGCTTGCCGATGTTGACCACGGCCAGCACGGAGTGCTCGCCGTCGGGGAAGAACTCCTTGTCGATGGCCTCGGCGTCGAAGCCGGTCATCGGACCGGCGGCCAGTCCGGCCGCCCGCACGCCCAGGATGAAGTAGCCGACCTGCAGCGCGGCGTTGAAGGCCGCGGACGCCTCGCGTGCCGGGCGCTCGCCGAAGAGCACGTCCTTGGCCTGGGGAAAGGCCGGGAACTGCACCGGCAGGTGCTCGTGGAACTCGTTGTCGGCGGCCAGGACCGCCACCAGTGGCGCCGCGGCGGTCTTCGCCCGGTTGCCCTCGTTCATTCGGTTCACCAGGCGCTCGCGGGCCTCGGGGGAGCGCACCAGCACGATGCGCAGCGGCTGCTGGTTGTAGGCGGTGGGGGCGTACTTGACCAGGTCGTACACGGCCTGGATCTGCTCGTCGGTCACCGGCTCGTCGGTGAAGGCGTTGGCGGTCCGTGCGTCGCGGAAGAGGAGGTTCTGCGCGGCGGCGTCGAGGGAGAGCGTCATGGGGTACCTCTGCGGGGGATAACGGGCAGCGCCCTGGGGGAGGCGCGTCGGAACACTCGCCTCACTATAGATGAAAATTCAACTTAATCTTCAACTATTCCGGTGAGGCGGCTCACGCCGCCCTGCGCTCCGCTCAGCCGGTCACCCCTCCTCCACGGCCCCCGGCTCCTGCCCGGCGCCGCCGGACTCCTGCGCCAAAGCCGCGTCCAGTCGGGCGCGGGCGCCCTCCAGCCACTCGCGGCACACCTTGGCGAGCTGCTCCCCCCGCTCCCACAGGGCAAGGGACTCCTCGAGCGTGGAGCCTCCGGCCTCCAGACGGCGAACGACATCGACGAGCTCGTCGCGGGCCTGCTCATACCCCAACGTGTCCTGATCAGCCATGGCACCAGCCTAGAGCCGCCCTCCGACACAGCGGCCGGGCGCGCGGCGCGCACCCCCGGGGGACGGCCGGCGCCCCCGCGGTCAGCGCGTGACGCGGACGGCGAACTCGCCCTCCGCCACCCGTGCGCGCAGCTTCTCCTCCTCGGCCACCTCGTCCGCGGCGCGCACGACCTGCCCGTCCTCGCGCTGCAGCACCGCGTATCCCCGCTGCAGCGTCGCGGCGGGGGAGAGCGCCAGCACCCGGGCGCGGGTGTGCGCCAACTCGTCGTCCGCCCGATCCAGCCGGTGCAGCAGATGGCGGCGGGACCGCTCCAGCAGGGCGGCGACCTGCTCCTCGCGCTCGTCCACCATCAGCCGGGGCCGCGCCATGCACGGCCGGCTCACCGCCGCCGCCAGCCCGCGCTCCTCCCGGTCCAGCAGCCCGCGCATCACGCGCAGCGACCGCTGCCGCAGCTGCTCGACCCGGGCCAGCTCCTCGCCCACGTCCGGCACCACGCGCTTGGCCGCGTCGGTCGGCGTCGAGGCGCGCAGATCGGCCACCAGGTCCAGCAGCGGGGTGTCCGGCTCGTGCCCGATCGCCGACACCACGGCCGTACGGCACTCCGCGACCGTCCGCACCAGCCGCTCGTCCGAGAACGGCAGCAGATCCTCCACGCTGCCGCCGCCCCGCGCCACGATGATCACGTCCACCTCGGGGTGCGCGTCCAGCCCGCGCACCGCCTCGATCACCTGCGGCACCGCGTACGCCCCCTGCACGGGCACGTTGCGCACCTCGAAGCGGACCGCGGGCCAGCGCAGCCGCGCGTTCTCCAGCACATCGCGCTCGGCGGCCGAGGCCCGGCCGCACACCAGGCCGATCAGCTGCGGCAGGAACGGCAGCGGCCGCTTGCGCTCCGGCGCGAACAGGCCCTCGGCCGCCAGCCGCTTCTTCAGCTGCTCCAGCCGCAGCAGCAGGTCGCCCACGCCTATCGGGCGGATCTCCGCCGCGCGCAGCGACAGCTGGCCGCGCGGCGCGTACCACTCCGGCTTGGCCTGCACGACCACCCGGGCGCCCTCGCCCACCGCCCCGTCCAGGGCGTCGAAGACCGCCCGGCGGCACGTCACGCTGAGCGAGATGTCCTGCGACGGATCGCGCAGCGTCAGGAACACCACGCCCGCCCCCGGGCGCCGGGACAACTGGGTGATCTGCCCCTCGACCCACACCGGGCCGAGGCGGTCGATCCAGCCGCCGATCAGCCGGGACACCTCGCCGACCGGGATCGGCGTCTGCGCGGACGTGTTCACAGCCATACGCCGAGACTAGTCCCCGCCACGGACAGTGACGCCCCGCGCGGCCGACCCGGATGGCCCACCCCCCGCTGTCCCCCCGCGGCACCGCCGCGCAGGCTGGGGGCAACGGCGCCGGCGAGCCGGCGTCACCGACAGGCCCTGGGAGGTCCCATGCGCCGACCCGGCCGGCACGGCTGCCCCCCGTCCGAACGCCCGCCGCGCGTCCACGCAGGGTTCCGCGTCGGGCGCCACGGCCCCGGCTGCGGCTGCTTCGCCTGCCTGCCCCTGGCGGCCGTCCTCGGCGCCGGGTGGGCGCTCGCCGTCCGCCGCGCCGTCCGGGGCCTGCGGCGCGGCCGCTGAGCGCGGCACTCGCCGGCCGTCGCGGTGGTGCGCCGGGACGCTTCCGGCCCCCGTCAGAGCCACCCGGGGCAGCGGTGGGGGGCCGTCCGCGCCCCGTACGATGGGCCCATGACCGCTACGACTTCCCGCCGCGTCCTGCTCGCCGCCCCGCGAGGCTACTGCGCGGGTGTGGACCGCGCAGTGATCGCCGTCGAGAAGGCCCTGGAGCAGTACGGGGCCCCGATCTACGTCCGTCACGAGATCGTGCACAACAAGTACGTCGTGCAGACCCTGGAGCGGAAGGGCGCGATCTTCGTCGAGCGGACGGAGGAGGTGCCCCCGGGGTCGATCGTGATGTTCTCCGCCCACGGCGTCGCCCCGGTCGTCCACGAGGAGGCCGCCCAGGGCCGCCTCGCCACGATCGACGCGACGTGCCCGCTGGTCACCAAGGTGCACAAGGAGGCCGTGCGCTACGCCGCGGAGGACTACGACATCCTCCTGATCGGCCACGAGGGCCACGAGGAGGTCATCGGCACCTCCGGCGAGGCGCCCGACCACATCACCCTGGTCGACGGCCCGGACGACGTCGCGAAGGTCGAGGTCCGCGACCCGTCCAAGGTCGTCTGGCTCTCCCAGACCACGCTCTCCGTGGACGAGACCATGGAGACCGTCGACGCGCTCAAGGAGAAGTTCCCGCTGCTGCTCTCGCCGCCGAGCGACGACATCTGCTACGCCACGCAGAACCGCCAGCTCGCCGTGAAGCAGATGGGCGCCGACGCGGACCTGGTCATCGTGGTCGGCTCGCGCAACTCCTCCAACTCCAAGCGCCTGGTCGAGGTCGCCAAGCTGGCCGGCGCCCGCGCCTCGTACCTGGTGGACTTCGCCGACGAGATCGACGAGGCGTGGCTGGACGGCGTCTCCACCGTCGGTGTCACCTCCGGCGCCTCCGTGCCCGAGGTGCTCGTCGAGCAGGTGCTGGAATGGCTCGTCGCCCGCGGCTTCGAGGACGTCGAGATCGTCAAGGCCGCCGAGGAGACGATCATCTTCTCGCTGCCCAAGGAGCTCCGCCGGGACCTGCGCGCCGAGGCGGCCGAGCTGCTGCGGGGCGGCGCATCCGAGGGGTGACCGGCCGTGCCACGTCGTAGCGTTGGGGCATGAGCGTTTTCGGTGTGGACATCGGCGGATCGGGCATCAAGGGCGCCCCGGTCGACCTCGGGCGCGGCGAGCTGGCGGAGGAGCGCTTCAAAGTGCTCACTCCCCACCCCGCGACCCCCGACGCCGTCGCGGAGTGCGTGAAGCAGGTCGTCGACCACTTCGGGTGGACGGGCCCGGTGGGGGCCACGTTCCCCGGAGTGGTGACGCACGGCATGACGCGCACGGCGGCGAACGTCGACAAGGCCTGGATCGACCTGGACGCCGCCGGGCTGCTGTCCCAGAAGGCCGGCTGCGCGGTGACCCTGCTCAACGACGCCGACGCCGCGGGCCTGGCCGAGATGGAGTACGGCGCGGGCCGCGGCCGCAAGGGCACGGTCATCGTCCTCACCCTGGGCACGGGCATCGGCAGCGCCGTCTTCCTCGACGGCGCCCTGCTGCCCAACACGGAGCTGGGCCACCTCGAACTGCACGGCCACGACGCCGAGAAGAAGGCGTCCACCAAGGCCAAGGAGGACGAGGGCCTCAGCTGGGAGCACTGGGCCAAGCGCCTCAGCAAGTACCTCACCCACGTCGAGCAGCTCTTCTCGCCCGAGCTGTTCATCCTCGGCGGCGGGGTCAGCCGCAAGGCCGACAAGTTCCTGCCGCTGATCTCCGGCGTCAGGGCCGAGATCGTGCCGGCCGCGCTGCAGAACAACGCGGGCATCGTCGGCGCGGGCATGGCGGCGGCCGCCGTCCGCTCCTGACCGCGCGCCCTCCCCTTCCCGGGTACCCCGGGTCTCCGGGCCCCGGGGACCCGGAGACGGGGCCGGCGGGGGCGCTCAGCGGCGCCGTTCCCGCATCACCAGGGCCACCTTCCGCGCGGCCGCGATCAACGCGGCGCCGACCGTGCCCCCGTACAGCCAGCCCGTCAGGGTGGCGAGCCCGGTCAGCAGGCCCATCACATGGCCGGTGAAGCCACCGCCGCCGTCGGCGGTCACGGCCAGCGCGACGGTGAAGGCGATGGGCGCGCTGACCGGCGCCGCGGACAGGTCGTACGGGCGCACGAACATCCCGGCGGCCAGGCAGGCCAGCAGGAAGACGACCCCGAAGAGGGTGCCGGGCTCACCCGTGATCAGGGAGTCCGCGGCGCCGCCGGCGAGCGCCGTCAGGGTGAGGAAGACGAAGGTGCCGAGTCCGGTCAGCCGCGGCTCCGCCCGGCGCAGCCGGGCCAACCGGAGAGGTAGCGGCCGCCGGGGCGGACCGCCCCGGACGGCTGTCGCGCCCTGCGGCCGGCGCGGCCGGCGCACCGGCCGCGGTGTCGGGGAGGCGGCGGTGGGGGCACCGCTGTTCTTGGGGGGTGTGCGCGCGCTGTGTTGCTCCACGCACACAACGTAGGCTCCGGGGAGGGGGTAAACGTGGGCAGGACACGACTTTTCACCGCCTCAGGGGGCCGCTCAGGGCGCGGCCGCCCCAGGGGCCGGCGCGTTCCGTAGACTGGTGGACCGGTCCGCCGTCCGCCCTGCCCGGGCGCCGCGGGCCACGTCACCCACACTCGCTACGGGAAGTCGTCACGTGTCGCTCACGATTGGAATCGTCGGCCTGCCGAACGTCGGCAAGTCGACCCTGTTCAACGCCCTGACCAAGAACGACGTGCTGGCGGCCAACTACCCGTTCGCCACGATCGAGCCCAACGTCGGCGTGGTCGGCGTCCCCGACCCCCGCCTGGACAAGCTGGCCGAGATCTTCGGCTCGCAGCGCAAGCTCCCGGCGACCGTGGACTTCGTCGACATCGCCGGCATCGTCCGCGGCGCCAGCGAGGGCGCGGGCCTGGGCAACAAGTTCCTCGCGAACATCCGCGAGTCCGACGCCATCTGCCAGGTCATCCGGGCCTTCGACGACCCGGACGTCGTCCACGTCGACGGCAAGGTGTCGCCCAAGGACGACATCGAGACGATCAACACCGAGCTGATCCTCGCCGACCTGCAGACCATCGAGAAGGTCCTGCCGCGGCTGACCAAGGAGGCCCGCCTCCAGAAGGACAAGGCGCCGGTGCTCGCCGCCGTCCAGGAGGCCCAGCAGATCCTCGAGGACGGCCGCACCCTGTTCTCCGCCGGCATCACCGCCGGGACCGAGAAGGGCCGGCTGCTGCACGAGCTGCACCTGCTGACCACCAAGCCCTTCCTGTACGTCTTCAACGTCGACGAGGACGAGCTGGGCGACGAGGCGTTCAAGGCCGAGCAGCGCGCCCTGGTCGCCCCGGCCGAGGCGATCTTCCTCAACGCGAAGATCGAGTCCGAGCTCATCGAGCTCGAGGACGACGAGGCGCTGGAGCTGCTGCAGTCCATGGGCCAGGACGAGCCGGGCCTGGCCACCCTCGCCCGGGTCGGCTTCGACACCCTCGGCCTGCAGACGTACCTCACCGCGGGCCCCAAGGAGGCCCGCGCCTGGACGATCAAGAAGGGCGCCACCGCCCCCGAGGCCGCCGGTGTCATCCACACCGACTTCCAGAAGGGCTTCATCAAGGCGGAGATCGTCTCCTTCGACGACCTCGTGGAGACGGGCTCCATCCCCGAGGCCCGCGCCAAGGGCAAGGCCCGCATGGAGGGCAAGGACTACGTCATGCAGGACGGCGACGTCGTGGAGTTCCGCTTCAACGTGTGACGTCTCGTCAAGAACTGTGCCCGACCCGCCTGTTGGTAGGCCGGGCGCTCGCGTCTGCCCGCGTGGAGTCCTTGCCCTGTGACGTGGGGCGGCGGCAGGTCTGGTCGGCGTCAGGCTGCCTCAGACCTTGACGACTTCCACGGAAGGGCCGCACAGGAGTGTCAGGTCCCCGGGGTCGGACGTGAGGACGGTGACCGGCCGGGGTGCGTTGCGGGCGATGACGGCGAAGGCGGCATCGATCGCGCACTTGTGACCGTGGAGGTGATGGGCGCGCAGAAGCGCGGCGGCCTGGTCGGTGACCTCATTGGTGACGCCGTGAACGTCGACGCGGGAGAGGACCCACTTGATGCGGGCGGGATGGATGCGCTCGTAGTCGGCCTCGAGGGTGGTCATGGCGCTGGTGGCGACGCGGACACCCTCTTCCGATGCCGCTTGGACCAGAGCCACGACGGTGCGGTCCTTGCGGTAGAGCTTCGAGAGTCCTTCACCGTCGAGCAGGAGCGTGCCGGGCATCAGGCGGCGGCCCCGCCGGTCTGTCGGTGGTCGTGACGCAGCAGCGCCCTGGCGGCCTCGACCTCCTCGCGGGTGAGGGCTTCGTTGTCGGTCTCGAAGTCGGCGACGATCTCCCGGAGCTTGTCCATGGCGACTCTCTGTTCGAGAGCCTCGGCGACGTAGGCGGAGAAACCGCCGGGTCCGACATGGGCGCGTACGGCCTCGGCGAGATCCTCGGGCAGACTGACCGAATACTTCCTGCTACCGCTCATGGTGCTGATCCTACCGACGGTCGTAAGTTCCGGGGTGTGAATGACCGCCCCGAGGTTCGGTCGTTCCGCATGGAGCTGCGAATGTCCGGCGGGGCCCGGTGGGGGCGGTGGGAAGATGCGGGGAGTGCCGGAGAGGGGCGGGAAGCGTGGGGCGTGGCGAGAGGCGCTTCGGCCCGGTACGTGCCGTCGCCGTGGCGGCGTGACGGCCGAGTCCCGCCATGCCTGGCTGACGACCACGGAGGGCACGTGGATGTCCCGGCCCAGACGTGGCCGTCGGGGCGACTTCGGGAGGACGAGACGCCCGGTGAGGCCGCAGCCTGAGCACCTGGGCGAAGGCCGCCGTGGTTTCTGATTCCTGTGTGGCGCGACGGAGCCGCGTCTCGGGGCGACTCGTCCTCAGCGGTTGTTATGCGCGCCGATCAGACCCGCCACGCGACGCATGGCGATGGGGCGACTACCCAGCGAAGCGGAATCCCCCGGAAACGCGCGCGGCTGCTCTCCCATGGCCCCCCAAGATCGCGCCGATCGAGCCGCACAACAGCTCGCAGGACTGCCGAACCGCGACTGACCAGCAGCGTTGGCTCTGTCCGACGAGTTCGCGGGGGCCGCGGCGAAAGGGCGAGGGCTAGACCTGTTACCCGAGACGATTAGTATGCATGTCTCATGCGGACCGGCTGCGGTGCGGCGGGTCGAGTGAAAGCTCGCTGACGCATGATTCTGAAACGGAGTTCGAAACGATGGAGTGTGCGCGCTGAGACCGCTGCAGCGGATGCGCCATGCCCTCATCGGAGGCTGGGTGAGTGCGTCATGATCACGGTTTGCCGCGGACGGGACGTCCCCCGCGCTGCCGCCGTCGTGTGCGCGCTGTCGCCTGGCCGAGCGCGTCCGGCCGGGGAGTCCCGGCCGGTCCACCCGTGTGTCCGACGACACGGATGTGTCCGACGACACGGCGGTGATCGGGTGGTGGCACGGCCGCGACGCTCCCGCCATGATCCACCCTCGCCCTGTTCCCACTTCCCGACCGGGCCGGCGCCACCGGGACCCGCCGCTCGCCGCATGGCCCGACCTGCCCCAGCGCATCCCGTACGTGGCAGATCCTCCCCGTGATTCGCCGCAACTGACGTCGCTCGCCGAACCGTCCGGAATCCGAGCACAGGCACCGGCGCGGTAGGCTCCCTTGCCGTCACGCTGGCCTCGATGGAGCGTCAGCTCACGGGCTTCGCACCGGCCCGCTGCGTCCATCCGACGGAAGGGCGGCCCTCCAGGCCGAACTCTCCACCTGCGCCCGGCAACGGAGCCGTGCGGCAGGTCGCGCAAGGTGATCGAGCGGCGACAACAACCCCATCACGTTCGAAGAGCACACGTAGTTGTACGACGTTTTACGGATAGCCGCACGGCGATTTCACGGACCAAAGGATAGCGATGGCGCATTGTTCGATAGCGGAGATCTCCTGGGAGCGGGTTCACCTTACTCTCACGGTGGTCGTCACCGGGGATGCTACCCCTCCCCGGTTCCTTATCGTCGATAATGAACGCGAATTCCCGGTGAAGTCTCGGCAAATAGCCGCTGACACGTACGCGCTGGAAATCAACGTCACCAACTTCCAGGGACGTGGCCAGGTGCCCAACGGCACGTGGCGAATCGTTCCTGTGGTCGGCGACGAGCGGCTTCCGGCTGCCGACATCGACCTCAGCGACACGGAGCGGCTGGACGCGGACTCCCGCACCTTCCTCTACGACCGCAACCGTGTCGCGTACGTGATCGCGTTCGGGATCTCCGACGACGACGAGCACCCCGACTTCCTGATGCGGACCTACCAGCTGTTCCGCAAGGCGGCGCCGGCCAAGCCGGGGACGGGTCCGAAGAAGCCGCTGGGGAGGCGCCTCGGCCTGTGGGTCCTGCCCCGTGCGCGGCGCCGCAAGCTCGCGAACCAGTTCTACGACCTCGCGCGCCGCCTGAACCCGCCGCGCGGCAACCGCATCCTGTTCGCCTCCGAGATGCGTCCCAAGATCGGCGGCAACCTGGCGCGCGTCCACGACCGGATGGTCGAGCGGGGTCTCGACAAGAAGTATTCCTTCCGCTACTCGTTCCGGATCCCGGACACGGCCACCAAGTGGAACACGCTGCGCGTCATCTACCTCCTCGCGACCTCGGACGTCGTGCTGATGGACGACTACTTCGGCCTGCTCGGACAGCTGGGCATCTCGCCGAAGACCAAGATCATCCAGCTGTGGCACGCCGGAAGCGGCTTCAAGGCGGTCGGCTACAGCCGGTTCGGGCGCTACGGTTCGCCGAAGCTGTCCAACGCCCACCGCAAGTACACCTACGTGATCACCGGCTCCAAGCACCTGGTGCCGACGTACGCCGAGGCTTTCGGCATCGAGGAGTCGGCGGTCATACCCACCGGCCTGCCCCGAATAGACACGTTCCTCGACAAGGAGCGTTCCGCGAAGGTCGTCGAGGATTTCTTCACGGCCAATCCGAACCTCCGGGGCAAGAGGATCATCCTTTTCGCGCCGACCTTCCGCGGGAAGAGCATCGGCGACGCGCACTACGATTACAACCGCATCGATTTCGCCAAGCTCTACGAGGCCTGCGGCGACAAGTCCGTCGTGCTGTTCCGCATGCACCACTTCATCACGGATCCCGTGCCGATTCCCGCGGAATACTCCGACCGGCTGCTGAATTTCGCGTCGTTCCCCGACACCAACGACCTTCTGCACGTCACCGACGTGCTGATCACCGACTACTCCTCGGTGATCTACGAGTACTCGCTGCTCGACCGGCCGATCCTCTTCTACGCGTACGACAAGGACCGCTACTCGGTCGTCCGCGGATTCCACCGCGACTACGACGAGGTGGCCCCCGGCAAGATCTGCCTGACCTTCGACGACCTGCTCAAGGCCCTGCAGGACGAGGACTACGACCTCTCGAAGCTCGAGCAGTTCCGGCAGGAGAACGTCGACTACGTCGACACCAACTCGGCGGATCGCGTGATCGACTGGCTGGTGCTGGGCGACCCCAAGGACAGCGGCAGTGGCGACGCCGGCCAGCAGGCGTGGCTCGCGCCCGTCTCAGATGACAACGCGGTGGGCGACCAACCGCTCAGCGACCAGTCGGAGGTATGAGCTGTGAATGTGGCGTTGCTTTTCGCCGGCGGTATCGGGTCGCGGATGAACACCCGCGCCCTCCCGAAGCAGTTCCTGGAGATCCACGGCAAGCCGGTGATCATCCACACCCTCGAGCACTTCGAGGCGCACCCGGACATCGACGGCATAGCCATCGCGATCCTCCCCGAGTACCGCGAGCACATGACGAAGCTGCTGAAGCGGTACGAGATCGAGAAGGTCCGCTGGATCGTCGACGGCGGCAGCACCGGTCAGGAGTCCCGGCACAACGGCCTGAAGGCGATCGCCGCGGACTGCCCCGAGGACACCGTCGTGCTGATCCACGACGGAGTGCGACCGCTGATCGACGCGAAGCTGATCAGCGCCAACATCGAGATGGTCCAGGAGCGCGGCTCCGCCATCACGTGCACCAAGTTCAACGAGACCGTGGTCTCGAGTGAGCAGGAGCACATCGACGACGTGATCCCGCGCGACCACATCTACGCCGCCCAGGCCCCGCAGAGCTTCCGGATCGGCGAGATCCTCTCGCTGTACGACCGGGCGGTCGCCGATGGTGAGCACGACAGCATCGACTCGTGCTCCCTCATGCACCGGTACGGTCACAAGATCTACCGGGTGGTCGGTCCCCGCTCGAACATCAAGATCACGACGTCCGAGGACTTCTACCTGTGCCGGACGTTCTTCGAGATCATCGAGAACCAGCAGATCGTGGGTACGTGACTTCAGTGAGCACCATCTTCAGTTCGGTCGTGGCGCACGACCTTGACGAGATCCTCGACCGCGACCTCCCGTGGAACGAGCTCGCCGGCAGCACCGTGCTGGTCACCGGTGCCAGCGGCATGCTGCCGTCGTACGTCGTCCACACCCTGCTCGCCCTGAACGACCGGCACGGGATGGGCATCACCGTCCACGGTCTGGTGCGGAACAGGGAGAAGGCCACGCAGCTGCTCGCGGACCTGCTGGACCGTCCGGACTTCCACCTGATCGTCCAGGACGTGTCGGATCCGCTCGAGCTGCCCGGTCCTGTGGACTACGTGATCCACGGGGCGAGCGCGGCGCGGCCCGCCCTGCACGGCAGCCAGCCGGTCCTGACGATCAAGGCGAACCTGCTCGGCACCTTCAACCTGCTCGACCTGTGCGTGGCGAAGGCCAGCCGCGGGTTCGTGCTGATGTCCTCGGCGGAGGTCTACGGCGCCCAGCCGCCGGAGACCGAGCTCATCGGCGAGCAGAGCTACGGCGGCTTCGACATCCTCAACCCGCGGGCCTGCTACGCCGAGGGCAAGCGCGCCGCGGAGACGATCTGCGCGACCTATCAGGCGCAGTACGGCATCGCGAGCCGCGTCGTCCGGTTCGGTCATGTCTACGGGCCGGGGATGGCCCTCGACGACGGCCGTGTGCAGGCCGACTTCGCGGCGAACGTGGTGGTCGGCAAGGACATCGTGCTCAACAGCGACGGTTCCGGCGTGCGGACCTACACCTACGTGGCCGACGCCATCGCCGGACTCTTCTATGCGCTGCTGCGCGGCGACGAGACGGCCTACAACGTGGCGGACCCGGCCGGTCTGGTCTCGATCCGGCGCTTGGCGGAGCTGTTCACCGAGGTGCGCCCGGAGCGCGGCCTCCAGCTGCGGTTCACCAACGAGTCCGACGCGCGCTCGTACAGCCTGACCAAGAAGCAGGGTCTGGACAGCGCGCGGCTGACAGCCCTCGGCTGGCGCCCGGTCGTCGATCTGCCGGACGGGCTCAACCGCATGGTGACCCACCTGGAGTCGTCCACCCAGGCGTCCTAGCGGGCCCGGCGGACCCCGCCGCCTGCCGCGCGCACTCTGAGCCGCAGCGGGCTGCGGCGGGCCGCGGCCGGTGAGCCGTCCGGGGACGGACGGACGGCCGGCGGGGCCCGCCCCCGCGACGCGACCGACGGAAAGAGGCCGGAGCCCTGGGGCTCCGGCCTCTTTCGTTCACGGCCGCGGGTGGTGGGGGGGGGGGGGGGGGGGGGGGAGG
>NZ_JBYIQP010000103.1:0-20698 GCF_057707665.1 Actinacidiphila sp. bgisy167
TCGAGCGGATAGGCCGGGCCGAAGCGCTTTCCCGCCTTCGTCGAGAACCGGCCGAGCGCTCCGCCCGGCGCCAGCTTGGCCGCGACCACCGCGGCCTTGTAGCGGGGGTCCGGCACGCTCAGCAAACGTCCGCGGGCCAGGTCGCGCAGGGCCGCGGCGACCACCTTGTCGGCGTCCAGCCACGCCCACGAGGGAATGCCGCTCGTCTCCATCCCGGCCCGCTGGTGGAACTCGGTGCGGACGAAGCCCGGGCAGAGCGCCATCAGCCGCACGCCGGTCCCCGCCAGCTCCCGGGCCACCCCCTGGGTGAAGTGGACGACCCACGCCTTGCTCGCCCCGTAGGTGCCGCGCGGCACGAAGGCCGCCACCGAGGCGACGTTGATCACGAATCCGCGTCCGCGCTCCCGCATGGCCTCGGTCGCGGCGCCGGTCAGCCGGAGCACCGCCTCGCAGTGCACCTTGAGCATGGTCAGCTCATCGCTCATCGGCACGTCGCCGAAGCCGCCGCGGTTGCCGAAGCCCGCGTTGTTGACCAGCACGTCGACCGGCCGCTCGCGGTCGCGCAGCCGCGCCTCGACCGTCTCGATGCCCTTGCCCGCCGACAGGTCGGCGGGCAGCACCTCGACGCTCACCCCGTACGCGCGCCGCAGCTGCTCCGCGCGCTCCTCCAGCCGCTGCTCGTCGCGGGCGACCAGGACGAGGGCGTGGCCGTCCTCCGCCAGCCGGCGCGCGAAGGCCGAGCCGATTCCCGCGGTCGCTCCCGTGATCAGTGAAGTCGTCATGTCCGCAGGCTAGTCAGCCCCCGTGCGCCTGCGGGCCGCGGCGCGCACATCTCGCGGGAGCGCGTCCGCCGCCAGCAGCCGGGGGAGCAGCTCGGGCTCGAGGGTGACCGCCCGGAAGGTCAGCGCGACGGTGACCTCGTGGTCCGGGCGGTGGACGATCTCGACCGGGTCGCCGGCCCGCACTTGCCCGGCTTCGGCGACCCGCAGGTAGGCGCCGGGCAGCGCGGCCCGCGTGAACGTCCTGACCCAGCCCCCCTGTTCCAGCCAGCCCTGGAAGGTGGCGCAGGGGATCCGCGGGCAGGACACCTCCAGGACGGCGCCGCCGGGCCCGCCGATGCGCCAGCGCTCGCCGATCAGCGCCCCGTTGACGTCGACGCCCGAGGTGGTCAGGTTCTCCCCGAACATCCCGCCCCGCAGCGGCAGGTCGAGCCGGCGCTCCCAGGTGTCGAGGTCCTCGCGGGCGTAGGCGTACACCGCCTGGTCGGCGCCGCCGTGGTGGGCCACGTCGTACACCCGGTCGCCGGCGAGGCCGACCGCGCCGGTGCCCTTGGGGCCTGGCGCGGTCACCGCCACGGGGCCCGCGACCGGGTGCTTGTCGATGCCGGTCGTCCCGCTCGCCTTCCAGGGGTTGGGACGGGGCCGGCCCACGTTCACCGAGAGCAGTCTCATCCCGCGACCGTACGGTGCCCGTCCGGCACACGGCGAGGCGTTTTCCGGCGGCCCGACCCTCACGCCGCGAGCACCCGCAGCAGCCGGTCGACGTCCGCCTCGGTGTTGTACAGGTGGAAGGCCGCCCGCAGGTTCCCCGCGCGGGCCGACACGCGGATGCCGGCGGCGGCCAGCCGCTCCGCCGCGTCGCCGAGGCCCGGGACGGCCACGATCGCCGAGGGCCGCGCGCCGGACGGCACCGCCTTGTGGCCGAGCCGCAGCAGGCCCGCGCGGAAGCGCTCGGCCAGCGCGGTGTCATGGGCGCCGACGGCCTCGACCCCCAGCTCCTCGACCAGGCCCAGCGAGACCGCCCCGGCCAGGTACGGCAGCAGCGGCGGCAGCACGTCGAACCGCCGGGCCGACCGCGCGAGGCGCGTGACCGGTCCGTAGCAGTCGTCCCACGGGTCCTCGGCCGCGTACCAGCCGGCGAACTGCGCGGACACCCCGTCCTCGGCGCCCTCGCGCACGGTCAGGAAGGACACCCCGCGGGGGGCGAGCAGCCACTTGTAGCCGCCGCACACCACGTAGTCGAGGCCGTCCGCGCTCAGCGGCAGCCAGCCGGCCGCCTGGGTGGCGTCGACGAGCACACGCGCCCCGTGCCGGGACGCTGCCTCGCGGACCGCCGCCAGGTCGGCGACCCTGCCGTCCGCGGACTGCACGGCGCTGACGGCGACGAGGGCGGTGGCGGGGCGCACGGCGTCGGCGATGCCTTCCAGGGGCACGGTGCGCACCGTGACGTCGGCCCGCGAGGCGAAGGGGTTGACCAGGGAGCTGAAGTCGCCGTCGGCCAGCACGACTTCGGCCCCCGCGGGGAGGGCGGTGGCGATCATGCCGACGTGGGTGGAGACGGAGGAGCCGAGAGCGACGCGCTCGGCGGCGACCCCGGTGATGCGGGCATAGGCGGCGCGGGCGGCGGACAGGGCGCGTTCATGGCGCAGCCAGTCGTCGGTGCCGCCGGACCAGGAGGCCGCGGCGGTGCGCAGCGCCTCGGCGGCGCGGAGCGGGCCGATGCCCGAGGAGGCGGTGTTGAGGTAGGTGATCCCGGCGTCCAGCGCGAATTCCCCGGCGATGTCCATGACTCCTCAGCCTGCCCCCGGAACGGCCCGAAGTCCATCGGTCACCGAGGGTGACTCCGGGAGGAGACGTGTGCGCGAAGGGTCGGGCGTGGCCCGCGGCGGGGTCGGGGGAGGCGGTGCCGGGCGCCGGAAAGGGCGGGTGGGCTTCGTCGGAGTCCGCCCCTCGGGGGCATGGATCGCGTCCGTCGACGCGGCGACGCGCGACTTTCCGGTCCGGCGGACGGGGGACGGGCACGGCGCGGGCCGGGAAGCCCGGCTGCCGCCCGGCGACGGCGCCCGGCCGGTGGCCGCGGACGGAGCTGCCGCGAGCCGTGCGGGACCCGCGTCCTGCCGACGCGCGCCGCGACGTCGGGCCGGCACCGCCCGAGAGGCTCGGGCCCGGTGTCGGCAGAGGCGCTGGGGGTGGCTCGCGGCTTCGCGCGAGCCCCGACGGGTCCGGCTCCGCGGCACCTCCGTCGCTTGTGATGAAACGTTTCCTCGTCGTCTGCGATGTCGGTGAGTCAGTGACTTCCGGTGGCGTGCGAGCTCATGAGCCGGTTGCGGGACCGGCCCATCATCTCCTCGCGCTCGTCCTCGGTGAGTCCGCCCCAGACCCCGTAGGGTTCGCGGACCGTCAGAGCGTGCGTCGCGCACTCGGCGCGGACGGGGCAGCGCATGCACACCTCTTTCGCCGCCGCCTCACGCGCGCTCCGGGCGGCACCGCGCTCTCCCTCGGGGTGGAAGAAGAGGGAGCTGTCGACACCGCGGCAGGCGGCGACCAGCTGCCAGTCCCAGAGGTCGGCGTTGGGGCCCGGGAGGCGGGAGAAGTCTGCCATTGCTCATCTCCTCGAGAGGTGGGCTGCAGGGACACCGTCCAGGCGGGTAGCCCAGGGAGGTGCTCTCGACGTTACATCTACTGTCGAAGTAGATGTAAATATGATTCATCACAAAATCGCCAACGAACTCCCGCCATGCGGGTAAAAAGCCGCCAAACAGGCAAAATCTGACATTGCCCCCCGGTCGGCGGTCGGCGTGTGCTGCAAGCGGGCTCGCGCCAAGCAGCCTTTTGTGATCCGCCGAACCCCCGCCGACCTGCGACGTTGCTGTTCCGTGTCGGTCCGCGCACGGAGAGTGCGCGAGTTGCCCGCCAAACTCCGTAACTCTTTCGAGTGAGGGTCGTTGAAGGTGCGGAAGTGGTTGGCGGTCGAACTAATCGGGCAGGCGCCCGAGGCCGTCATCCTCGCCGGTGAACGATTCGTACAGCCTGGAGGCTCAACGTGACGCGGATCAGCTGCGGAGGACGGTCATGACTTCCGTTCTCGTCTGCGACGACTCCCCGCTTGCCCGAGAGGCCCTGCGCCGCGCGGTTGCGACCGTGCCCGGCGTGGAGCGTGTGACGACCGCGGCCAATGGCGAGGAAGTCCTCCGCCGCTGGGGCGCCGACCGCTCGGACCTCATCCTGATGGACGTCCGGATGCCCGGCCTCGGCGGGGTGGAGACCGTGCGGCGGCTGCTGTCCGCCGACCCCGGAGCCCGCATCATCATGCTCACGGTCGCCGAGGACCTGGACGGGGTAGCCCTCGCCGTCGCCGCCGGTGCCCGCGGATACCTGCACAAGGACGCCTCGCGCGCCGAGTTGCGGGCCACGGTCACCCAGGCGCTGGCCGACCCGACCTGGCGGCTCGCCCCGCGCCGGCTGCGCTCGGCCGAGATGGGCGCCGCCCCGACCCTGACCGCCCGCGAGATCCAGGTGCTGGAGGGCATGAGCCACGGCCGTTCCAACGCCGAGATCGGCCGCGAGCTCTTCCTCTCCGAGGACACCGTCAAGACGCACGCGCGACGCCTCTTCAAGAAGCTCGGCGCCTCGGACCGGGCCCACGCGGTGGCGCTCGGCTTCCGCTGGGGCCTGGTGCGCTGAGGCAGCGGCTTTGAGGGCTGAGGGGCCGATGAGCCGTGGGGCGGCTGTGCGGCTGCCCCGCTCGTACCGGTTTCCGCGCCGAGGGCGCATGCTTGAGGCATGGACTCTCGGGGACACGGTCGGGCGGGGCGGCGGGTGCATGACATGACTACGGCCGGTGCGGTCCCTCGCAACGCTCCACACGACGCGTCGCATAACGCTTCGGAGCACAACCTCGGGTCCGAGCGCACGGAGCGGCCCTCGGGGATGCACTATGGACGGATGCGCGACGAGGCCACCGGCAATGAGACAGCCATAGGGGCACTCGTACGTCGGGCGGTGGACGGCGACGAGCAGGCGACGCACGACCTGCTCGCCCATGTGCACCCGCTCGCCGAGCGCTACTGCCGCACCAGGCTGTCGCGGCTCCCGGGCGACGCCCGCCACTTCGTGGACGACCTCGCCCAGGAGGTCTGCCTCGCGGTGCTCTGCGCCCTGCCCCGCTACCGGGACCAGGGTCGGCCCTTCGAGGCCTTCGTCTTCGGCATCGCCGCGCACAAGGTCGCCGACCTGCAACGGGCCGCCATGCGCGGGCCGGGCTCGACGGCCGTGCCCTCCGACGAGATGCCCGAGCAGCCGGACGACTCCCTCGGTCCGGAGGAGCGGGCGCTGCTCAGCAGCGACGCGGAGTGGGCGCGGAAGCTGCTCGCCAACCTCCCGGAGCACCAGCGGGAGCTGGTGCTGCTCCGGGTCGCCGTGGGCCTCACCGCGGAGGAGACCGGTCAGGTGCTCGGCATGTCGCCGGGCGCCGTCCGGGTGGCCCAGCACCGGGCGCTGTCCCGGCTGCGCGCGCTGGCGGAGGAAGCCGCCACGGGCGCCCCGGGGTTGAGCGCCTAGTCCACCGGTACCGGCGCGGTCCCGGTGCCGTTGCGGCGTCGGCGTCGGCGTCGGCGTCGGCGTCGGCATCGGTGTCGGCGTCGTTCCGGTGCCGTTCGGGCGGCGGGACGGGTTGCCCGTGGGAGCCATTAGCATTGAACATCTCGCCGGGCAAGACCATGGGGAAGGTGTCATGACGCTGAACGCCGACGGAGTAGCCGACAAGTTCGGGTTGCTCGGACTCACCTACGACGACGTGTTGCTGCTCCCGGGTGCGTCGGACGTCGTGCCGAACCAGGTCGACACCCGCTCGAGGGTCTCCCGGAACGTCACCGTGAACATCCCGCTGCTCTCCGCGGCGATGGACAAGGTCACCGAGGCGCGGATGGCCATCGCGATGGCCCGCCAGGGCGGTGTGGGCGTGCTCCACCGCAACCTGTCCATCGAGGACCAGGTCAACCAGGTGGACCTGGTGAAGCGGTCCGAGTCCGGCATGGTGACCGACCCGATCACCGTCCACCCGGAGGCCACCCTCGCCGAGGCGGACGCCCTGTGCGGCAAGTTCCGCATCAGCGGCGTCCCGGTCACCGACCCCTCCGGCAAGCTGCTGGGTATCGTGACCAACCGCGACATGGCGTTCGAGAGCGACCGCTCCCGGCAGGTCCGCGAGGTCATGACGCCGATGCCGCTGGTCACGGGGAAGGTCGGCATCTCGGGCGTCGAGGCGATGGAGCTGCTGCGCAAGCACAAGATCGAGAAGCTGCCGCTCGTCGACGACGAGGGCCGCCTCAAGGGCCTGATCACGGTCAAGGACTTCGTGAAGGCCGAGAAGTACCCCAACGCCGCCAAGGACGCCGAGGGCCGGCTGCTCGTCGGCGCCGCCGTGGGCGTCGGCGACGAGGCCTTCCTGCGCGCCCAGCGACTGGTCGAGGCCGGCGCCGACTTCCTGGTCATCGACAGCGCCCACGGGCACAGCCGCGGCATCCTCGACATGGTCGCGAAGGTCAAGGCCAACATCAAGATCGACGTGGTGGCCGGCAACGTCGCCACCCGCGACGGCGCCCAGGCGCTGATCGACGCGGGCGCCGACGGCATCAAGGTCGGCGTCGGCCCCGGCTCCATCTGCACCACCCGCGTCGTCGCCGGCGTCGGCGCCCCGCAGGTGACGGCGATCTACGAGGCATCCCTCGCGGCCGGCCCGGCCGGCGTCCCGCTGATCGGCGACGGCGGCCTGCAGTACTCCGGCGACATCGCCAAGGCCATCGCGGCCGGCGCGGACACCGTGATGCTGGGCAGCCTCCTCGCGGGCTGCGAGGAGTCGCCCGGGGAGCTGCTCTTCATCAACGGCAAGCAGTTCAAGTCGTACCGCGGCATGGGCTCGCTCGGGGCGATGCAGTCGCGCGGGCAGGCCCAGTCCTACTCCAAGGACCGCTACTTCCAGGACAACGTGCTCTCCGAGGACAAGCTCGTCCCCGAGGGCATCGAGGGCCAGGTGCCCTACCGCGGCCCGCTCTCCGCGGTGGCCCACCAGCTCATCGGCGGCCTGCGCTCCTCCATGGGCTACGTCGGCTCCGCCACGATCCCCGAGCTCAAGGAGAAGGGCCGCTTCGTGCGGATCACCGCGGCCGGCCTCAAGGAGAGCCACCCGCACGACATCCAGATGACCACCGAGGCGCCGAACTACCACACGCGCTGACGGTACGAGCGGACGATCCGGAGCCCGCGGCCCGCACGGCCGCGGGCTTCCGGCTGCCCTGCCTGGGATACTGGACAGGGCAGGCCACGAAGGAAAGGCATAGCGACAGTGACTGAGATCGAGATCGGGCGGGGCAAGCGCGGCCGCAGGGCATACGCATTCGACGACATCGCCGTCGTCCCGAGCCGCCGTACGCGGGACCCCAAGGAGGTCTCGATCGCGTGGCAGATCGACGCCTACCGCTTCGACCTGCCCTTCCTCGCGGCACCGATGGACTCGGTGGTCTCCCCGGAGACCGCGATCCGCATCGGCAACCTCGGCGGCCTGGGCGTGCTCAACCTCGAGGGCTTGTGGACCCGCTACGAGGACCCCGAGCCGCTGCTCGCCGAGATCGCCGAGCTGGACGACGCCTCCGTCACCCGGCGCCTGCAGGAGATCTACGCGGAGCCGATCAAGGAGGAGCTGATCGGGCAGCGCATCAAGGAGGTGCGCGACGCCGGTGTGGTCACGGCCGCCGCGCTCTCCCCGCAGCGCACCGCGCAGTTCTCCAAGGCCGTGGTCGACGCGGGCGTGGACATCTTCGTCATCCGCGGCACGACCGTCTCCGCCGAGCACGTGTCGGGCTCCCACGAGCCGCTCAACCTCAAGCAGTTCATCTACGAACTCGACGTCCCCGTCATC
This sequence comes from Actinacidiphila sp. bgisy167, assembly GCF_057707665.1. NCBI lineage: Bacteria > Bacillati > Actinomycetota > Actinomycetes > Kitasatosporales > Streptomycetaceae > Actinacidiphila > Actinacidiphila sp. bgisy167. Next base: position 7,696 of record NZ_JBYIQP010000103.1, read on the forward strand.
GTGGGCGGCTGCGCCACCTACACCGCCGCGCTGCACCTGATGCGCACCGGCGCCGCGGGTGTCCTCGTCGGCTTCGGCGGCGGCGCCGCCCACACCACCCGCAACGTCCTCGGCATCCAGGTGCCGATGGCGACCGCGGTCGCCGACGTGGCCGCCGCCCGCCGCGACTACATGGACGAGTCCGGCGGCCGCTACGTGCACGTCATCGCGGACGGCGGCTTCGGCTCCAGCGGCGACCTGCCCAAGGCGATCGCCTGCGGCGCTGACTCGGTGATGATGGGTTCCCCGCTGGCCCGCGCCACCGACGCGCCCGGCCGCGGCTACCACTGGGGCATGGAGGCCACCCACGAGGAGCTTCCGCGGGGCAAGCGTATGAACCTGGGCACCGCCGGCACGACCGAGCAGATCCTGCTCGGCCCCTCCCACGCGCCCGACGGCTCCATGAACTTCTTCGGCGCGCTGCGCCGCGCGATGGCCACCACCGGCTACTCCGAGCTGAAGGAGTTCCAGCGGGTCGAGGTGACGGTCTCGCCGGCGCAGCACCGCTGACCGGGCGGCGCCCCCGCAGTCGCCGTACGTCGTCGCGCCGCTCGCGCTCGTCGAGGTGATCGTCGTGCCGGGGCGGACCATCGGAGCTCACAGCCGGGCCGCCGCCCCGGCCGGGGTGGCCCCGCGGGTGTCCAGCAGCAGCTGGGCCTTCACGGCCAGGCCCTGAAGGTCATAGGTGCGGTGGTGCTGCAGCAGGACCGTCAGATCGGCGTCCGCCGCGGCCTCCCACAGCGAGTCGGCGCGCGGGACCGGGCGGTCCAGCACCCGCCACCGCGGCACATACGGGTCGTGGTAGCTGAGCTGCGCCCCCAGTTCGAGCAGGCGGGCGGCGATCTCCATGGCCGGTGAGCGCTCCTGGTCCGGCAGGTCCGGCTGGTACGTCACGCCCAGCAGCAGCACGCGCGCCCCGCGCAGCGACTTGCCGTGCTCGTTCAGCAGCGCCGCGGCCCGCTGCACCACGTAGCGCGGCATACGGGCGTTGACCACCTGTGCGTGCTCCACCAGACGCAGCGGATGCCCGGGTACCCGCTCCTGGTACGGCTGGCGCCCCGGGTCGAGCGGCATGGTGTGGCCGCCCACCCCGGGGCCGGGGCGGAAGGCCTGGAAGCCATGGGGATGGGTCTCGGCGCAGCGGATGACGTCCCAGACGTCCACGCCGATGTCGTGGCAGAACACGGCCATCTCGTTGGCCAGCGCGATGCTGACGTGGCGGTAGTTGGTCTCCAGCAGGTGCACGCTCTCCGCCTCGCGCACCCCCCGCGCCCGGACGATGCGCTCGGTGAACCGGCCGTAGAAGACGGCCGCGGCCTCCGTGCAGGCGGGGGTGAGCCCGCCGATCACCTTGGGCGTGCCGGGGCGCCGCGCCGGGGCGTAGGCCAGGTGGAAGCCGTGGCCGGCCCGCAGGCCGGACCCCTCCTCCAGCAGCGGACGCAGGAAGTCCTCCGTCGTGCCCGGGTACACCGGCGACTCCAGGACCACCGTGCTGTGCGGGCGCAGCTGCCCGGCCAGCGCGTGGGCGGCCGCCTCCAGCGCCGTCAGATCCGGCCGCCCGTCCGCCCCGAGCGGGGTGGGCGCGCACAGTACGGCCGCCCGGACCCGGCCCAGGGCGGCCGCGTCCGCGGTCGCCCGGAAACCGCCCGCGAGCATCCGCCGCACGTCCGCGGCGGCCAGCGCCCCGCAGGGCACCCGGCTGCCGGCGTTGATCGCGTCCACCACGTGCTCGTCCGGTTCGTACCCGATCACCCCGAGGCCGGCGGCGCTGGCCGCCTGCGCGAGGGGCAGGCCGGCGTGGCCGAGTCCGATGACTGCGAGGTCTACGGGCATGGGGGTCCTCTCCAGCGACGGGGGCGTCCTCAAGGGGACGGGGGGCGCCCTGCTACCCGAATGGCGCGAAATCAGGCTAACCAGACAGATAGCTGATATGACTGCACGCCACGCGGTCCAGGTTCCCCATCACGCCCGATCGCCCCTGCCGCTGTCGACAGCATCAGCGTCGACCCGGAGACCGAACACGGCGAAGGACAGGCGGGCACCCCGCGGAGCCCGACGTGCCGGCCGCGACGACACGGGTAACGATCGTGGGGACGGGGAATGCGCTCAGGCGCGACCCCGCGTCACGACGGGAGGCCAGGATGCTGACGGCGACACTGGGACCGGCGGAGCGTGCCTCCGCGCTCGCCCGGATGGCGGAACAGGAACTCGACGTACTCGTGGTGGGCGCGGGCGTCGTCGGCGCCGGGACGGCGCTGGACGCCGCGACGCGCGGGCTGGCCACCGGCATCGTGGAGGCCCGCGACTGGGCGTCGGGGACGTCGAGCCGGTCGAGCAAGCTGATCCACGGCGGGCTGCGCTACCTGGAGATGCTGGACTTCGCCCTGGTCCGGGAGGCCCTCAAGGAGCGCGGTCTGCTGCTTCAGCGCCTGGCGCCGCACCTGGTGAAGCCCGTGCCGTTCCTCTACCCGCTGCAGCACCGTGTCTGGGAGCGCCTTTACGCGGGGGCGGGTGTGACGCTGTACGACACGATGGCGCTGTCCTCCGGGAACGGCCGGGGCCTGCCGCACCACCGTCACCTCAGCCGCCGGAGCGCGCTGCGTGTGGCGCCGTGCCTGCGCAAGGACGCCCTGGTCGGGGCGCTGCAGTACTACGACGCGCAGATGGACGACGCCCGGTACACGATGACGCTGGTCAGGACGGCCTCCGCCTACGGTGCGATGGCCGCGAACCGGGCCCGGGTGATCGGCTTCCTGCGCGAGGGCGAGCGCGTGGTGGGCGCCCGGGTCGAGGACGTGGAGGGCGGAGGCGTCTACGAGGTGCGCGCCCGGCAGGTCGTGAACGCCACCGGGGTGTGGACGGACGACACGCAGGCCCTGATCGGGGAGCGCGGCCAGTTCCACGTGCGAGCGTCCAAGGGCATACACCTGGTCGTGCCGAAGGACCGGATCCATTCGTCGACGGGTTTGATCCTGCGGACCGAGAAGAGCGTGCTCTTCGTGATCCCTTGGGGCCGCCACTGGGTCGTCGGGACGACGGACACCGACTGGAGCCTGGACAAGTCCCACCCGGCGGCCTCCAGCGCCGACATCGACTATCTGCTGGAGCACGTCAACTCGGTGCTCGCCGTGCCGCTGACCCGCGACGACGTGGAGGGCGTGTACGCGGGACTGCGCCCGCTGCTGGCGGGGGAGTCGGAGGCCACCAGCCAGCTGTCGCGCGAGCACACCGTGGCGCACCCGGTGCCGGGCCTGGTGGTCGTGGCGGGCGGCAAGTACACGACGTACCGGGTGATGGCCAAGGACGCGGTGGACGCGGCCGTGCACGGCCTGGCGCACCGGGTCGCCGAGTGCGTCACCGAGGACATCCCGCTGGCCGGCGCGGAGGGCTACCACGCGCTGTGGAACGCGCGGGCCAGGATCGCGGCGCGCACCGGTCTGCACGTGGCGCGGATCGAGCACCTGCTCAACCGCTACGGCTCGCTCTGCGAGGAACTGCTGCGGCTGATCGAGAACGACCCGTCGCTGGGCCGCCCGCTGGGCGGGGCCGACGACTACCTGCGCGCCGAGGTCGTCTACGCCGCCTCGCACGAGGGGGCGCGGCACCTGGACGACGTGCTCACCCGGCGGACCCGGATCTCCATCGAGACCTTCGACCGCGGCACGCTAGGCGCCCGGGAGGCCGCCGAGCTGATGGCGCCAGTCCTCGGCTGGGACAAGGCGCAGGTGGAGAAGGAGGTCGAGCACTACGAGAAGCGGGTCGAGGCCGAGCGGGAGTCCCAGCGCCAGCCCGACGACCAGACCGCGGACGCGGCCCGCCTGGGAGCCCCGGACATCGTCCCGCTGTAATGGGAGCAGCACGCCGGGTGAAGCCGGGGCCATGGCCTTGCGGGGTCCGCCCGCTCCGCCGGATATCGTTCCTTCTGGTACGGCAGGAAGGGGCGCGCGATGTCCGACCTCGGACGCCTGGTCGCCGGGAGGTACCGGCTGATCGAGCAGGTGGGCCGCGGCGGCATGGGCACCGTCTGGCGGGCCGAGGACGAGCTGCTGGGGCGTGCGGTGGCCGTCAAGCGGCTGCACGCCCCGCAGCAGCACCTGCAGGACGACGAGCTGGAGACGCTGTTCGAGCGGACCCGGCGGGAGGCGCGCAGCGCGGCGCGTATCAGCCACCCCCATGTGATCGTCGTCCACGACGTGGTCGACGACGAGGGCGCCCCTGCCATCGTCATGGAGTACGTGCCGTCCGTCACCCTGGGCGAGCTGCTGAAGGAGCGGGGCCCGGTGGCGCCGGGGGAGGCCGCCCGGATCGGGCGGGCCATGGTCGCCGCGCTGCGCGCCGCGCACACGGCGGGGGTGCTGCACCGGGACGTGAAGCCGGGCAACGTGCTGCTGTCGGAGTCGGGCCGGGTGGTGCTGACGGACTTCGGGATCGCGCAGGCCTCGGGGACGTCCACGCTGACGCGGACCGGAGAGCTGATCGGTTCGGTCGACTTCCTCGCGCCGGAACGGCTGACCGGGGGCGCGCCGGGGCCGGAGGCGGACCTGTGGGCCCTCGGGGCGACGCTGTTCCAGGCGGTGGAGGGGCGTGCGCCGTTCCGCCGGGACACGCCCATCGAGACGGCGTACGCGATCGCGACGGGCGAGGTGCCGGTGGCACGGAACGCGGGACCGCTGGGGCCGGTGATCGCCGGGCTGCTGGTGCGCGAGCCGGGGGACCGTCTTTCGGCGGCGGAGGCGGAACGGATGCTGCGGGCGAGCGCCGCCGAGACCGAGACCGCGCGCGTCCCCCGCGAGAGCCTCCTGCTGCCGCCCACCGAGCCGACCGCCGTCGTGCGGCCCGCGGCCCCTGATCCGCGGCCCGCGCCGCCGCGGGCCCCGTCGGCCCCCGATGCCCCGGTGGCCCCGCGGGCCCCAGCCCCGCAGGCCACGCAGCGCCGGCGTCGCATGGGCGCGTGGGCGCTGGTCGCCGCGGTGATGGCCGCCGTCCTCGCCGGCGGCGGCTTCTACGCCGCACAGCACTTCGGCGCCCCCGCCGGCACCCGGGGTGCGGGGACGGCACCTCCGGGCCACCCGGCAGCGTCCGCGCCGCCGTCCTCCCCAGCCGCCGCCCCCTCCACTCCCGGCCCGTCGCCCGTGCCGGCCGGATACCACCTCGCCGAAGAGCCGGGCAAGGGCTTCTCGGTCCCGGTGCCCGACGGGTGGACCCGTCAGGAGAAGGGCGACGAGGTCATCTACGTCGACCCGAGCGGACTGGCCGGCCTGCGGATCAGCACGCTGGACTACGCGGCGAGCGACCCGCTGGAACATTTCGAGGAGGAGGAGCGGCAGACCATCCCCAAGGTGGCGGGCTACGAGCGGCTGCGGATGCAGAGCACCCGGTGGCGTGACCGCCCGGCCGCCGTCTGGGAGTTCGCCTTCCGGGGCCGGGCCCGCGACTTCCGGGCCATCGACCTCGGCTTCGGGGAGCCCGGCGGGCGGGAGTTCGCCGTCTACCTCTCCGCGCCGACCGCCCAATGGGGCGATTTCAGGACGGCCTTCGACAACGCGGTGGCCGGGCTCGTCGTCCACGAGTAGCACCAAGGCCGAGCCCGAGACCCCGCCCCCCGACCGCCGGCGGCCGCAGCGCGGGTCGTCGGTTTCCGGTCGGGAGTGCGGTGGATCCGGGTTCACTGCGGGCAGATCTCTATGAGCTCATCACCTTGTTCCCCGATGGAGACCTTGACCCTGTGGTCGAGTTTGTTGGCGACCTGTTGGGCGATCATCATCCACACGACGAGCCCTTCTGCGGGAGCGGTCAGCAGGATGTCCGTGTTCTCCATACCCCAGCCGGGTGTGTGAGCGATCGTCTGCGCGATCACTCTTTTGGCCTGCTCGGTCGCGGTGGCCACAGCCGCTTCCAGGGCCGGGCCGTCCGCCGTGGTCCGGAGGTGTTCGGCATGGACCGCTTCCAAGCCGGTGATCTCCTCTGCGGTGAACCGGGCCGGATGACGGATCACGTCCAGCGGTAGCCCCACCCCCGGCCTGCCCGTCGCCACCGGCACCGTCTCCTCGGCGAAGGACACGACCGGTTTCCACTCATATCGCTGGGGTTCCGTTCGTCTGTACGTGTCCCCGGTCTGCGCCTGATCTCGGTGCTCGACCTGTTCGCCCCTGCCCTGGGCCGGGTCGGATTCGCGGACGAGATCCTCGGTGGCCGCGTCGGACCGGTGGAGCGAGGAACTCGCGTGGAGATTCGCGTCGGGGAGTCGCGGGGCTTCTTCGCGGGACAGGGGCATGCCGTCACGGACCGGGGTGGGCGGGGCCTGCCCCATTACGGGCGCCTCGTCGAGGTCGTCCTCGAACGGGCCGAACTCCGCCGAATCCGACGAATGTGTGGATGCGACGTCGTCCTCCGGTTTCCAGGAGGACACCCCTCTCGAAGTCCAGTAATCGATCAACCGCTCGTTGGCCGCAACTGCGACAGGGGCGAGGTCCCAGTCGCCCTGATTCATTCCCCATCGCGCCCGACCGAACTTGGCCAGGCCCTTCGTGTAGGCCTGCGGAACGAATCTACGGGAAAACTCACTCAGTTGATTGTGCCGCAAGGCGGCTTCATGGGTGAGCAGCCTTTCACCGATCACCGCCCGAGCAGCTGTTGCACCCGAAAGAATATTATTCTGCGCCTGGTCCGCGAGCTGCTGGAACTCCTGGCTCTTGTCTTTGGAAAATCCTCTGAGCATAATAGAAATGCGAGTGGCGGCGTAGTCGAACGCGCCGTCCGAGAGATTGTCCTCGAGCGCGTTCAGCCTGTGTTGCAGGGTGCGCTTTTTCATGGTCCGCATCCCGGTATCTATGAAGTTGTCGATTGCGACTATCTCCCTTCGGTCTGCGTCGTAGAGGAAGTTCCCCCAGTTGAAGTATCCGTTATCGCGGTAGAATCTGTCGGGGTATTCAATGAAAGAGTCGACGGCGATCAGGGCGCCGAGTTGTCGCACACTCCTCTCGTCCTCGAGGAATGCCTTGATTTCATGGGGCGACATCTCCTTCACGGATTTACCTGTGACAAATTCGGTGACCGAAAAATGTTCCGCCCTGGCTGATATGAGGCTATCGGAATCAGAGCGTGCCATCAAGGCCCGCAGCACTCCGGCCTCCTCGGAACCTCGCGAGTAGAACCGAGAGTCAGGAGTTCTAATGCCGCCGACCAGTCGAATGAATTCGTCGGCATATTTCACCGCAGGGCCGGACTCCTGCGCCTTCACCACGACCTTTCTTCCTTGGCTGTCGGAGACGAAGAATACGCCGACCGTACCTACCGAGGACCTTTGAACGGTCAAATCGTCGAGGTTCCAGGAGGCAGGATTCCCTCTGGGGAAACCGATCATCTCGGGCGAGAAGAATGCGTCCTGCCGGCGAGCATGTTCCGTCTGCGGGGACTGGTTCCGCGTCGTGTCCAGCGCCTCGTTCGGGGTCGTCTGCGCCCGTAGGCTTTCGTAGGCCGTTCGCTGTTCGTCGCTCATTGCGCCGGTGAAGGTGCTCAGCTGCTGGAGCAGGACTGTCCGACCCTTCACCGACAGGGTGCCGTCCTGAAGTGCCGACAGCAGACCGTTTACGGATGAGTCGTCGGTCACTGCCGGGCGGAGAATCGGGCCCCGATTCAATTCCGCGCGTGCCAGGGCCGAGGGCTCGTCCTTTCTCAACCCGCCCGGGCGGCGTTGCCCTGCGGCAGGGGGAATCGGCTCGGGTCTGACACTCGGAGGGGCGGTGGCGGCGGATCTGGGTTCCTCGAGGAAGGATCGCTGAACCATGCCTGTCGCAGGAACCGTTGCGGGCCGTACCCCGCTGGGCGGGGCCTGGTGTGCGCCGTCCGGTACCTTGCTGGCAATACCGTCGGCGACGTGGTTGGCCAGTTGCGTCAGGGGAAGGTGACGCTGGAATTCGGGAAGCCGCTGCCAGGCCCTGACGATGCCATCGACAGTGACAGCGCGGGAGGCACCCTGCCGTCGCAGGGCCGATTCCACCTGGCTCGTGAGATCCCTCTGGAACGTACCGGGCCCGGTGATCTCCTGGTACCGGACCGCGTCCCGGGTTTCCGGGGTCAGGCCGACACTGTCCCAGTACTGCTCGGCCAACTCCTGGGCGCGCTCCTCCATCGCGGCCTGCGCCTGAGGGCTGGCAACGACTTCACGCCCTGTATCCGCAGACTTGGCCACCCTGTCGACGGACATGCCCGCCTGCGCAACCGCCTCCACATCCCGCCAGTACGCATCGAGTTCCCCAGGGCTCTCGATGCCCAGTGGTGCCGGCCGGATGCTCTGGTACACGTCACGAGCAAGCGACTTCCACCCCGTCGGTTGGCTGCTCAGGGTGGAAGAGTCACCTCCAGCGGTCCGCAGCGGGCCGCTTCCCTCGGACTCCGGTACACGCGAGGGGGCGACGACCGGCTCTGCCGGTTCCTGGTCGAACTCGGCTTGGTTCGCCACTCCGGCTGCACCGCCGAGCGTCCGGGTATGCCAGACATCCTCCCCCTGTCGCCGGCCGGTGCCGGGCACCTGGGGAAAAGGCCGCCGTTTGGTGGCCTGCGGGTGAGCCGGGCTCTTCTCTTTCCGCCTTTCCTCTTCCTCCCTCAGCCTCATCTCTTCCTCATGCTGAGGGAGTTGGGCATTCCAGGCCTTAGCAATTCGGTCTTCTTTGTGCCCGTAAACGCGGGCATTCCTTCTATCCGCCTTCACCGCATCGGGCCGGGCGGGCGCAGCAACATCGAGTGCCCGCACGCTCTCGTCCCTGTGCACGGGCGCTTCCTGGTTCCGCCTCGGTCCTTCGAAGTTCGCCGGGGGGACCTGCCGCGCCGTCGGCTGCGGCAGCGGACGGGGTCGGCTCGGGGCGTCTGTCGTGATGCGGGAATCCTTTGATCGGGCAGGACCAGGTGACTGTACGGCCGTGCTCTCCGGCAGCGGCGGAGGAACCTCGCGTTGACGGACTGCGCCGGCGCCTGTGTGCTCCGGCCCCTTCACCGAACCGCTTCCTGTTGCGACCTGCCGCGTCGGATCGGGCAGTGACCGGAAAGGGCGCGTCGGAACATGCACAGACGTTGCTGGCGCGCTGGGGGCCATATACGACCGCCCGGCCTTCAGCGCCTCGCGCGCGTGCTCCATGTTCCAGCCCTCCCAGGTGGGCCGGGCAGGCGTCCAGTGCTGTTCGCCGTCGTGACGGACCAGATGGAGTTCCCTTGTGCCCTCCCCGATCCGCACGATGTACGGGTCCCTGTTGGTGCCGACGGTCAGCACGATCAGTGAAACGTTATAAAGGCGTGCGAAGAGGTTGGGCACGAGGTCGCCGCCGGCATTGCTGTAGCTGCTCATTTCGCGGAGCTGAGTCGAAAGCGCAGAGAGCACCTCGAAGCGGCCGTCTTCCCCTCTGGAAAGCAAATCCTCCACGACCTGATCCGAATCCCGGTCAGGGTGTTCCGAGGCGTACATGTAGGCCAGGGCATATTCGTTCTGATCCCAGTACTCACCATCCGACTCCAGATAGTCGGCCAACTGGTTACGCAGTCCCTGAACTGCTTGATCCAGTTCTCGCTGCCCGCCTTGAACCGGAGCCAGGATCGAGAGCACCGAATAGAAGAAGCAGTTCCCGTCAGGGCGAACATCCCACGAGGCCAGACCCGCTCGTTGCGCCAGACTGTGCATAGCTCTTATACCCGATGCCAGGGGTCCTTCAGGATTCAATCCGGCAAGTGGATCGAGAGCAACGGGAGTCACTGCGTTTTCGCTGTCGCGCTGGTCGGGGATCCGGGCGGCGGCGTGACCCTGCGATGTTCTCCCTGGCGGGCTGTTGACGGGCCGTCGGTGGTCCTGGACAGATCCTTGGGGCGATGCGGCAGAAATCAGCCGCGACCCGCCCGCCTCATTCAAAGCACCCGGCACGCCCGCGGTCCCGGAAGGCGGAAGCATTGTCACGGCTTCGGACTGATCACCGGCCCACCAGCCTTCATGATCGCCGACGGGAGGCCGGTGCCGCCCTTCAGTAAAGAGGGCCTCAGCTGCGGGAGGCAGTGCGATGCGCTGTAGTTCGGTCTGCCTCCTGTTGCGTGTGAGTGTTGTGCGTGTGATTCCGGTGACCCGCGACCTCAGGTCCTCCCTGGAGGAAATGTAGCCAAGGGCCGCCTGCCAGACCAGATCCGGATCAGGGTGCCGGGTGACCGCTCGGTTCACGCGAACGAGGTCCAGGTCACCCGGCCTGTTGGCCAGCAGGCCACGGAGCAGGGTGTGAACGACGCGTGCAGTGAATTCGACGGTCTCAGGGCGCGTGTACGAACGTTTCGGTACGGCGGTCGCAGGAACGACCCAGCTGCCGGTGTATCCGACTTCCAGCCCCTCGATAGCGGGCATATCCTGCATGTATCTCAAACCCAGAAGGTCCGTCAGCTCCCTGTAGGAATCAGGCCCTGAACGGCGCATCACCGAATTTCGCACAACCATGCCACGGGGCTCGGCGAACCACTCTTTGGGGCGCTCTCGAAATTCCGGCGGGTAAAGATTCTTCTGTGATTTCGAATAATGTCCCTTGAGGAAATTTCTTTGCAGGTCGAAGAGCGGATGCCCCTTGTGGGCCGCAAAGGCGGCGTTGCCGACTCCGGCCTCGCCGTGTCCGATGGCGTACCCGGCAGTGCTATGAGTGACCTGCCAGAGCCCGGCCAGCGACGATATGACATTGTCTCCGTCGCTGTACATCCCCCCCATCGACATGACTTCCAGGCGTAGGATGTCGCTTGCCGCAGCCCATCCCGGACCGCTCTGTTTTGCCATTTCCGTCATGAACTCATAATGCAGCTGCATCGGCCGCGCCTCGTTGAACACCTCGTGCACATTGACAAGCGCGATGTTGTGGGACAAGGCCCATTCAGTCATCTTGTGCAGGCGGGCCTCCCACTCGTTCTGCGGGCCCGACGCCCTCACCCGGTCCAGGTCCGCTCGTGATATGTCGGTCCACAGGACGAAAAGGGCCTCGTCGCCGAGTCGGCGGGCCGCGTCCCCGTAGTTGTCCCAGAAACTGGCCGTATAACCGTCCCGTACCAGAGGGTCACCGAACCAGATAGCCTGGACGAGAGCCGGAGTTTCCACGTCGCGGGAAGCCAGTCGAGGAACGTTGGGTGCATCACTCCAGACCAGATCTTCACGGTGATAGGAATAAATTTTTTCGTTGAAGCTCGGCCACTTCCGCGGGTTCATTATCGCGGGATCGGCCTTGAGCCCCGTCATGTCCATGCTCTCGAGGAGAAAAACCCACTGACCAGCGGTGATGCGGGAGTAATCGTAGGCGATGTCGGTTTCCGGATTGATCAGCATATCCGGCACGGGAGCAGGGTGAAGAATGCCGAAATGGTCGACTCCGAGTGATCCCGGAACGGAGAGCTGGGTTTCGGCAGAGTTCTCCATGTTCCGCAGGTCCTGTATGAGCTGCACCGCCCGAGTTGGCAAGGGCGGCCTCGCACTTGGCTTGGGGGCTCCTCCAATCAGGCCTTCGGTGGGGCGGGTGTTGAACGCCTTGCTGAGTTGTTCGGAGATCTTGTAGGCGGGGTGGTTTTCATCGGTGGGCGTTCCGGGGTTGTTCCGGACGGCTTCGGCGACGACGTTGGCCATGTCGTCGTGCAGGCGCATGTACTGTGCTTCGGTGGAGCCGGGGTCCAGATTGTCCCGGATGGTGGGCCGCGGTTGGTGGTGGATGTCCATGACGGCGGCCACGCTCGGCCAGAGTCGCTCCGCTTCCCCATCGTTCATGTTCTCGAGGCGGTCGCGCGCTTCATCGAAGGGTTGCTGCCAGTTGGCGCGCGTCTCGGGGTCTATCTCCGGGTACCGAACGGCGGTGGGCCGTCCGGCTGCGCCGCTTTCGCGCTGTTTTCCTGGGGCTTCCGACTGGGGCTGGTTCCCATCCGCGGAAATGACGGGGTGGACGCGGTCGTCCTCCAAGGTGGCATTGTTCGGATACGGCCCGGCTTCGGCTGGTACGTGCGTGTCCCCGGTCCGCCCGCGATCTCCGTGCTCGACCCGTTCGCCGGTCTCCTGGGCCGGATCGGATACGGTGCCGGGTGTGGTGGTGCCCGGGTGAGTGAGCAGATCCTGGGCGCTTACGTGGTCTGGGGCGTTGTCGACCTGGTTCGCTTGATCTGTCAGGGCGCCTGAACGCACTGCGGCAGCGGACATGGGTCCGTCGAGGAAGGGCCGCGGAGCCGTACCGGTCGCAGGAATCGTGGTGGGCCCGGTCGGAACCGTGTGCGTCAGGCTTTCGGCTGGTTCGTGCCGAGAGTGGCTGGTGTGGGCCGGAACGACGGTGTCGTGTCCGGTCGTCGCGGTGAGGGCTTCCCTGAGTACGCCCGAGTACGCCTCGGCCAGCAGCTGTCTGGCCCTTTCCACCGCCGCCTGGAACGCCGCAGGAGTCGACTTCTCGCCCAGCAGCCGCTTCATGTCCTCCGCGACGGGGAAACACTGTTGGTCGCCACTCGCGCCAACCGTTGACGAACTCACCGCTTCCACTCCATTCTTTGAACCTCAAATTCAGGCCACGCTGACGAATTGATGTCACCCGACAGAAAGATTGCCCCTCACCTGCGTGGTCTGGATTGCCCAGATCAGAGTCTTCGCAGGAAAGGGGCATCAACCGACCAGGATACCGAAGGGCGACGCTGGCCCCAGGGCCCAGGGCTTAGGGCTTGGGCGAGTTCCGGAGTCGGGTGGTTGGGTGAGCCGTGACCGTTTGGGGTGCACAGCAGGGCAGGCACGGGCTTCGTGATCATTGGTGGTGTCGAAGCTCAACGATCACGAGATGGCCCGTGCCTGCCGCTATGTCTTCTCCCATCCCCGCCGTGCTGGTGAAGCTGAGTCCCCCGGGCCTCGGACGAGTTGCCGACCTGCAACCTTTCCTGGACCTGGTGCCCGACCCGCGTGCACGGCGGAGCCGCTGGTACTCGCTGGTCGCCGTCCTCC
>NZ_JBYIQP010000104.1:0-20187 GCF_057707665.1 Actinacidiphila sp. bgisy167
CGCCCTCTTTCGTTCACGGCCACGGGCGGTGCGGGTGCGTCTGCGCCCGCACCCGTCCGGTGGTCGTCAGCCCCGCAGGCGGCGCACGATCTTCCGGGCCAGCTGCCGCGGACCCTTGACGGGCAGCGGCCGCACCACCGGGCTCTTCGGGCTCCCCGAGTCATCGGTGAGGTTCCAGTACTGCGGGGACTTCTCACCCTTGCGCGGGTACTTCTCGTTCGGCTTGCGCGGCACGACCTCGGGGCGCTCCCAGGCGATGTCGCGCCGCACCACGCGCGCCGGTGCGCCGACCGCGACGCAGTTGTTCGGGATCTTCGAGGTGACGATGCTGCGGAAGCCGATGACCGAGCCGTTGCCGATGGTGACGCCGCCCATGACGACCGCGTGCTTGGCGATCCAGACGTGCTCGCCCACGACGATCGACTGGGACGGGTTCACGCGCTTCTCGGTGCGCACGTCGAAGATCGGGTGGGTGTCGTCGCCGCGCACCTCGATGTTCTTGGCGAACATGACGTCGGCGCCGATCGTCACCGACACGCCCTCGACGGCGGATATGAAGGCGCGGCCGGCGCATCCGACGTTCTCGCCGATCCAGATCCGGGACTCGTGCCCGCAGCGCAGCTCGAAGCGGAGACCCGCACGCTTCTTCGTGGTGGCCCCGATCTCTATCAGGCCGTTGTCTCCCGAGAACGTGACGAGCAGGTCCTTGATGTCCGCCTTCGGGTCGATGACGAGTTTGTTGTTCGACCCCTTGAACCGGATGTCGATCTTCGTCTCGATGGGCTCGCCGTCGAAGACGATCTCGTTTCCCTGGTCGTCCTTGTAACGCTCGAGTTTGTGGAGTTGCAGCATCCTGTGTAAGGGGTGTGCCCCCGACCGGGTCAGGGCCTGACCAACCCCTTGTACCTCCGTTCGACATGCGTGGTGCGCTTAAGGTATCCGATGACTCCGCGCGACGAACGGCGCGTCATCAGCGGGAATTGGGCGCCGTACGGCGGCGGGCAGGAGCCGCGGAAACCGCCGCGGGCAACAGTGCGCTCGACGCTGCGGCGGACGGGTCAGCATACCTGAGCGTAGCCGGGGCGCAGCGGGCCGACCTCCCTGGCGCCGCCCGGGAGAAATCACGGGGTGGCGGGGCGCCGTATGGCGCGGCGCCGTGGCGCGGTCCACTGTGGGGGACCCGCGTTCCGGAAATGCGGGCCGGGCCGGAGGGAATGAGGTTCCGCACCCCTTGCCGGGATGGTCGCCGGCCACTGCGCAATTGCGCCTGCCGGTCCTGTGCCGAATTTCCGGTTTCGGTATTTCCCGAGGCGCGAACGGGATGCCTGAACGCGCGCGACGCGTCGGCACGGCGGACGAGAGGTGCGTCACGGCGGCCGGGCGCGGGAAGCGCCGTCCCGCCGTCCCGCCGTCCCGCCGTCCCGCCGTCCCGCCGTCCCGCCGGGACGGACCGGCGCGGCCCGGCCGGCGGCCGCGTCCGCCCGGGACACCGCGGAAGCGGCCGCCGACGGCGGCTGGCGGGGAGCGGGATATATTCGCGCGGCCGTTCGTCGTGTCCGCCTGTCCCTCCAGGAGCCTTCCGTGCAGCCCCCGCTGTCTCCCCCGTACGCCCTCCAGCCAAAGTCGCCGCCCGCGGCTCGGCGCGCGCCCCTGAACGGGTTCGCCGTGGCCGCGCTGGTGACCGGGCTGCTGTGCATGCTGCCGGTGGTCGGAACGGTGCTGGGAGCGATCGCGCTGGTGCAGATCAAGCGAACGGGCGCGCGCGGCAAGCGCATGGCCGTGAGCGGGCTGGTGCTGTCGGCCGTCGGCACGATGCTGTACGCACTCGTGCCGGCCGGCGCCGGCCCCGGCTTCGTCGAGGGCTTCAAGAAGATCGTCGCGGAGGGCGCGCGGGACGGCGGCGCCTTCTCACTGCGCCGGGGCGACTGCTTCGACATCCCCGGCGGCGGCCTGGACGGCGCGGACGACGACGTGGACACCGTGCCCTGCGCCCAGCGGCACACCGGAGAGGTGGCCGGGGTGTTCCGGCTGCCCGTGCGCGGGGGCTACCCGGGCGAGGCGGCGCTCAGGGCGCGGGTGGAGGAGCGCTGCGAGCGGCTTGCCGACGGCTACGCCATGGACGGCTGGGCGGTGCCGGCGGGCGTCACGGTGTACTTCTACGCCCCGGGCCGTGATGCCTGGAAGCTGGGACGCCGTGAGGCGATCTGCGTCCTCGGCAAGGAGCAGGGCACGCTTCAGGGTTCGCTGCGGCAGGACGCGAGCACGCTCGACGAGCACCAGGTCGCCTACCTCGAGGCCGCCGACGTCATCAACGAGGCCATGTCCGGGGAGCCCGCGGCGGAGTATGTCGAGGACGACCTCGAGGGCTACCGGCAGTGGGCCGGCGAGGTCACGGTGGCCCTCGCCGCGGAGGCCAGGGCACTTGAGGCCCACCACTGGCCGGAAGGCGCCGGGAAACCGGTGGCCGCGCTCGTGGCGGAGGCCGGGAAGGCCCGTGCGCAGTGGGCCGTGGCCGCTGCCGCGAAGGACGCGGACGCCTACTACGAGCACCTCGAGGCGGCGGCCGCGCACAGCGGCCACGAGGAGGCGGTCAGGGCACGCGCGGCGCTGGGTCTGGCCACGACGGTAGCGGCGGCGGACCGTTCGGCGTGATCCGCCCGGACTCCCCGACGGCGGCGGGTCGGGGGCGGAGCGGGCGCCCGCGCGCGGCCGGGAGCAGGGGCGGCGACCGCGGTGCCGAGGAGCGGGTGGTGTTCACCATCCTTTGCACCGCCCCAGGTTGACAGCCCATTGACAGAGCCACGACGATGCGTGGTGCCACTGCGGCCGACGAGCCCGGTGTGCACTTCGACCACTCGCCCGGTGACGCCTCGGCCTGCTCACGTACGGGGAGAGCCGCCGTCAGCCGCGAACGCCGGGCCACGCAACGCCAGATTGGGTTCTGCATGTCCATATCCCGACGTGTCACCGTCGGACGACTGCTGGGCGTGAGCGCCGCGGCCGTCGCCCTGACCGCCGTGGGCGCCACCTCCGCCTGGGCCGGCGACTGCCCGGGCGGCAAGGGCTGGGACCACGGTGGCCACCACGGCTACACGCCCGGCCACGGCGGGGGCGTCAAGACCTCCACCGACCTCTGCGAGTTCTCGCTCGACGGCACGACGTGGTACTCGTCGGTCAAGGTCGACGACGTCAACCTCAAGCCCGGCGAGGACGGCAAGGTCCACGTCAAGGTCCGGGTCGCGCGCGGCTCCTCGTCCTGCACCGTGTCCCTCGCCACCTACCGCACGCACGGTCCCACCTTCCAGACCTCCGGCAAGCAGGTGTTCCACGACTGGGACACCGTGAAGATCGACAAGGGCACCGACACCCTCGACGTGGCCGTGCCGGACGCCACCTGCTTCGCGCAGGTCGACCTCTACTACGGCAACAAGAAGTACGACGGCGTCCTGGACGCAGGCGACGGCTACGAGCACGGCCCCCTGCCCGAGGGCCCGAACCACGCCGTCATCGGCGACAAGAAGATCGCCTGGTGGAACGGCGGCACGAAGGACTGCACCACGCAGGTCGTCCCGTCGGCCCCCGCCTCCTCCACCCCGACCGCCCCCGCGGGCGAGGAGACCACCCCCGCCGGCGGTGAGACCACCCCGACCGCCCCCGCGGGCGAGGAGACCACCCCCGCCGCGACCGAGACCCCCTCGGCCACCGCCTCGGCGCCGGCCTCGGCGTCGGCTTCGGCGTCGGCTCCGGTCTCCGCGTCCGCGTCGGCCTCCACCGCGCCGTCCGAGTCCGTCGAGGCCGCGACCTCGCAGTCCCCGGGCGGCGGCTCGGGCGACCTCGCCGAGACCGGTAGCAGCAACGTGGGCATGCTCGCGGCCGCCGCGGCCGTGCTGCTGGCCGCAGGTGGCGGCGTGGTCGTCGCCACGCGTCGCCGCAAGGCCGTCGCCCGGCACTGACACGCGCCGACCGCAGGAGGGGTACGGCCGCACCGGCGGCCGTACCCCTCCGTCATGCCGGGCCGGACAGCCGCCCCGCCGCGTGCCGGGTCCCCGCACCCGCCGACGTCCCCCTAGGCGACGGGGCCGTATGACGACGGGCGTATGACGAAAGGGCCATATGGGGCCTAGCCCAAGCTCCGCGCGGATTGGAACAATTCCCACCTGACCGTAGGGAGCGACGCGGGGGGCCGCATGACATCTCCTGGGGACACCGCCGTCGGCGAGCGCTACCCGACCGTGGACGAGGTCGCCGCGGCGGCCAGGGCCCTGGCGCTCCGGCGGCCCGAGGTCTGCCGGCTGCGGACGGTGGGCCTGTCCCGGGCGGGGGAGCCGCTGCTGCTGCTCTCGGTCGGGCACGGCTCGCGCAATGTCCTGGTGGTGGCCGGCCCGCACGCCAACGAGATGGTCGGCGGCGCCACCGCGCTGCTGCTGGCCCGGCGGATCGCCGCGGACCCGGTGCTGCGCGACGCCGCCGACGCCGCCTGGCACTTCCTGCTCTGCGCGGACCCGGACGGCGCCCGGCTCAACGAGGCCGTTCCCGAGGGCCGGTTCACGATGCTGGGCCACTACCGGCACTTCTTCCGCCCGCGCGCCGCGGAGCAGCCCGAGTGGCTGCCGGACGACGGGACGCTGGACGGGGCGCTGCCCGAGACCCGCGCGCTGATCGGGGTCATCGACGAACTGCGGCCGGTGCTGCAGTGCTCGCTGCACGGCGTCGACGTGGGCGGCACCTTCGTCCAGGTCACCCGGGACATCCCGCGGCTCGCGGAGCGGATCGCCAAGTCCGCCGCCGAGCTCGACATCCCCCTGGAGGCCGGCGCCTCCGACGCCTTCCACTGGCCGAGCCCCGGCCCCGGGGTGTACGTCCTGCCGCCACCCGGCGGGCCGCGCGAGGACGCCTCGCACTCCACCTGGACGTACGCCCACCGGTACGGCGGGACGACGGCGATCGCCGAGGTGCCGATGTGGGCCTGCGACCGCGCAGCCGACACCTCGCCCCACCCGGGCGCGGACGCCGCGCTGCGTGCGGCGGGGGAGAGGCTGCGCCGCGCCAGCCTGCTGGTCGGCGGGCTCATCGGGGAGGTGCGGCCGTATCTGCCGGGCGACGACGGGCCGCTGCTGCGCGCCGCGCGGGAGATCGTCGCGGTCGCCCCGGCGCTCGCCGCGGACTGGGATCCGGCGCTGCGCACGGCGGCCGCGCCGCCCCTGCCCGCGATGACCAGGGCCCGGGTCGGCAGCGTCGAGATCTACGCGCAGCGACTGCCGCTGCGCGCCGCCGCGATGCTGCTCCGGGCGGTGCGCGGAGTACAGGCCCCGCCCGTCCGGCTCGCGGGGCCGCGGGACGTGCTGGAGCGGCTGGTCGCGGACTGGTGCGAGGCGTACGAGACGGCGCACCGGGCCCGCTGGATACCGGTGCGGCACCAGGTGGAGCAGCACGCCGGAGCGGTGCTCGCGGCGTTCGATCTGCTACCCGGGTGACGCGACGGGTAAAGCCTTGCGGAAGGCTTGCGGGTGGCAACCCTGAGTTGTCAAGCTGTTGCACACAGTCAACCAGAGGGAGGGGCACGTGCCTTTCGGTGAGCAGCCCGCGTACCTGCGCGTCGCCGAGGATCTCCGCAGGAAGATCCTGGACGGCAGCCTCCCTCCGCACACCCGCCTGCCCTCGCAGGCCCGCATCCGCGCCGAGTACGGGGTCTCGGACACCGTCGCCCTCGAGGCCCGCAAGGTGCTGATGGCCGAGGGCTTCGTCGAAGGCCGGTCCGGCTCCGGAACGTATGTGCGCGAGCGCCCCGACCCGCGGATGGTCGTACGTACGGGCTACCGGCCGGGCAGCGGCCAGGCGACGCCCTTCCGGCAGGAGCAGGCGGACGAGAGCTTCAAGGGCACCTGGGAGTCGAACAGCTTCCAGGACACGGCGACCGCGCCTGTCGCCGAGCGCCTCGGCATCAAGCCCGGCGACCGCGTGATGCGCACGCGCTACCTCTACCGGACGGAGGGCGAGCCGATGATGCTCGCCACCTCCTGGGAGCCGCTGTCGGTGACCGGCCGCTCGCCCGTGCTGCTGCCGGAGGAGGGCCCGCTGGCGGGCCAGGGAGTGGTGGAGCGCATGGCCGCCCTCGACATCGTCGTCGACAACGTGGCCGAGGACGTCGGCGCGCGGCCGGGGCTGGCGGAGGAGACGGCGGTGCTGGGCGGGGTGCCCGGGCATGTCGTCATCGAGATCCGGCGTACGTACTACGCGTCAGGGCTGCCCGTCGAGACCGCGGACATCGTCATCCCGGCCGACCGCTACCGGGTCTCGTACCGGATGCCCGTGAAGTGACGTCTCCCGGAGGCCCGGCGGCGTCTTCGGGGCGGGCCGGCTGAGCCGCACGCCGGGTCCGGGCGGCGCCCCTCGCGCGCCGGGGTCGGCCGGTCGGCCGGATGCCGCCGGCGCACGGAGGGCGCGCGGGCGGCCGGGGCGGTGCCGCGGCGCACACCGTTGCGCCAGGGGCGCGGACAAGCGCCCCGTATGGGTCAACTCGGAATCGAACATGGCTCGATCGAGTCGAATACTTCCCGAACGTGTCCGGCGCGTCACGTTACGGCGTAGGCTCCGGCATATGCGCATCGCCGTTTCCTCGGACATGGACGAGCCGGTTGCGCGGCTGGTCGTCGACGAACTGCGTCGCCGCGGCCACACCGTGACCGCCTACGGCGCCCTGCGCGCCGGCGACCGCAAGGACTGGGCCTGGAGTGCGGAGAACGCCGCCCGGGACCTCGCGGAGGGCCGCGCCGACCAGGCCGTCGTGTGCTGCTGGACGGGCACGGGGGCCTCCATCGCCGCCAACAAGGTGCCCGGCGTCCGCGCCGCGCTCTGCGTCGACGCGTACTCCGCGGACGGCGCCCGCAAGTGGAACGACGCCAACGCCCTCGCCCTGAGCCTGCGTCTGACCAGTGAGCCCCTGCTCCGGGAGATCCTCGACGCCTGGTTCGCCGGCGCCCCGAGCGGTGAGGACGACGACCGGGCCAACGTGGCACACCTGGAGGAGATCCGATGAGCGAACTGGTCTGGGTGGTCATACGCCAGGACGACAACGGCAACCGCTACCGGGTCGGCCGCTACGCCACCCGGCAGGAGGCCGAACGCGTCGCCGACACCCTCGACGCCCGCGGCCACCGGCAGCTCTACCTCGTCGAGCGGATCGACCGGCGCGTGTCGTAGCCATCCGCCCCGGATAGGGTGCCGCCCATGACGACGCACGACGTGACGGTGGTGGTCGGCGCGGCCGTGATCGACCGGGGCCGGCTGCTCGCGGCCCGGCGCAGCGCGCCGCCGGAGCTGGCGGGGCGTTGGGAGCTGCCCGGCGGGAAGCTCGAGCCCGGGGAGACGGCGCCGCAGGCGCTGACCCGTGAGCTCCACGAGGAACTGGGAGTCGAGGCCGAGGCGCTGGAGCGGGTCCCCGGCGAATGGCCGCTGGGGCGCGGCTATGTGCTGCAGGTGTGGACCGCCCGCATCCTCTCCGGGGAGCCGCGGCCGCTGCAGGATCATGACGAGCTGCGCTGGCTCACCGCGGACCGGGTCGAGGAGGTCGACTGGCTGGACCAGGACCGTCCCGCGGTGGCCTGGGCGGCGGCTCGGGCGGCGGAGGGTTCCGCGTCGGCCTGACGGCCTGACGGCCTGACGGCCTGTCGGCCCCCGCGGGTCCTGCCCCCGGGGCGACCCGCCCCGCCGTCACCGTGACGCCGGTCGGATCCCGGGCGGGAAGTGGGGCCAGTCCCGGACGGCACGCGCCACGTCCGGGTCGAGGTTTTCCAGCAGGTCCACCACCTGTCCGAAGTCCACGGCGGGGCCGAGCAGTGCGCTGACGACGTTCCGGAAGGCCGCGGCGCCCGCGGTCTGCCACAGGCGCTTGGCGAGGACCTGCAGACCGAACTCGAACCAGACGTAGTTCGACCCGTCGCCCTCCAGCGAATCCGCCATGCGCGCCAGGTCGGTCACCGGCCAGTGGCTGTGCGGCGCCGCCGCCCAGGTGATGTCGAAGATGGTCTCCAGCCGCGCCGCCTCCGCCGGCTCGACCTCGCTGACGTAGCCCTGCAGCCCGAGGTTTGCGGCGAGTTCCCGCAGCCAGAAGGTCACGGGTCCCTCGGGCCCGTCGTCGACGCCGTGGGCGAGGTGACTGAGCTCGTGTGACACCAGGAGGTCGGCGAAGCCGCCCAGATCGAGCGGATCCCCGTACACCGCGTGCAGCCGCTCGAGGCCCTGGGGGCCCACAAGAGGGGTGAACGCGTCGGTCACGGCGTCCCAGAAGGGCGCGGGCTGCTGACCGACGACGACACGTTCACTGCTCACGTGGGGCATGCCGTACAGGGGGATGCTCGCCACCTTGTCCCAGTCGTCGGGACCGACCACGAACAGGGGCGGGGTCTCGGGCATGCTGACGTGGCGGCCGAGCCATTCGACCGTCCGCGCGGCGCGCTCGGCGACCTGGCGCCCGCGCGCGGCGCCCCCGGGACTCACGGAAACCGGGAACGGGAAGCCTGCGAGAGATTCCAGTCCCCATGGGTTGATTGCACTGCTCACCCCGTGACCTTATGTGTGCCCCATCGGTGGCGCACCGGCGCAGACGGCCACCGATCGCGGGGGGCGTGTGCCGCGGCGTCGTCCACCGGACGCCGCGGGCCGGGCGGACGCCGTCCGCCGCTCCCACCGGCTCCGCGGAGGCGCCCGGTTGACCGGCCATGTGTGGTTCGACGGGTCGGAGCAGGGTAGTTGAAGTGGGGCGACGGCAGAATCCGTGCGCCTCGAGATGATGCTGTGATCGACAAGTGCATGTGCGGAGCGGGGGTAATGCTGGATACTCGGCACCAGCCGGTCCGTATGTGTGAGCTGGAGGGGTCGGGCGTGAGCGATGAGCCGTCGGGGGTTTCCGGGCCCCGGAGCGCTGGGGCCATGACACCGAGCACCTGGCAGTCCAGCCCGCCCGGCTCCCTCTACGACTACATCCGGGTGGCCTCGTTCTCCCTCGGCCCCGACGGCCGGATCGAGCAGTGGAGCGAGCGCGCCGAGGAGTTCTTCGGCGTCCCCGCGTCCGAGGCGCTCGGCCAGGACCCGATCACCGCCTTCGTCCCCGAGGACCGGCGCACCCGGGCGCACGAGCGGATCGCGCAGATCCTCGACGGCCGCGAGTGGATCGGCACCGTCCCGTACCGCGACAAGGCCGGACAGGAGGGCCTGGCCGAGGTCTACGTCATGCCCTCGCGGACCGAGAGCGGAGCACGCGGGGCGCAGTGCATCGCCGTGGACGCCGGCGTCCTGCGCCAGATCGAGACCGATCTGGCCTCCTCGCAGGCTGTGTTCGGCCAGTCGCCGATGGGCTTCGTCCTCTTCGACACCAACCTCAAGCTGCTCCGCGTCAACCAGCGGTTCGTCACCGTCTTCGGCCGCGGCACCGGCGACCACCGGGGCCGCACCGCCTACGACTTCCTCTCCCGCGTCGAGGCCGACCGGCTCACCGCCGCGCTCAAGCAGGTGCTGGACAGCGGCGATCCCGTCCTGGACATGACGATCGTCGGCACCGTCCCCTCGGGTTCCGGCACCAACAACCGCAGGCGCTGGGCGATCTCCCTGTACCGGCTGCACAGCGGCAGCGGACGCCCCATCGGCGTCGCCGGCCTCGCGCAGGACGTCACCGGGCGCCAGCGCGCGGAGCGGGAGGCGGCCCACACCCGCCGCAACCTCGCCCTGCTCAACGAGGCCAGCCGGCGTATCGGCAGCTCCCTGGATCTGGAGACCACCGCCCGCGAACTGCTCGACGTCGCCGTGCCCCACTTCTGCGACCTGGCCTCGGTCGACCTCTACCAGGCGCTCCTGGTCGGCGAGGAGGGCCCGGTCGGGACGGCCGACGGCAGCGGCGAGGTCCGCCGGGTCGCCTTCGCCAGCGCTGTCTCGGACGCGCCCGTCGCCCTGCTGGACGGCGGACAGGCGGACGGTCCCGTCTCGGTGGGCGCCGTCCACCGCTACCCCTTCAACTCGCCCTGGGCGAGCGCTCTACGCACCGCCCAGACCCAGGTGATAGGCGCCGACGGAGGCGACCCGGATGCGGAGGTCGGGGAACTCGGCGGCAGCCTGGTGCAGTCCACCCTCGCCGTGCCCGTCGTCGCGCGCGACACCGTGCTGGGCCTGGTCCAGTTCGCCCGGGCCAAGGGCAGCGAGCCGTTCTCCGAGCGCGACCGGATGCTCGCCGAGGAACTCGCCGCACGCGCCGCGGTCTTCATCGACAACGCCCGGCTCTACCGGCGCGAGCACGAACGCGCCCTCATCCTGCAGCGCAGCCTGCTCCCGCCCGGCAACCCCGAGGCGGCCGGACTCGACATCGCCTGCCGCTACCTGCCGGGCAACATGGAGACCGAGGTCGGCGGCGACTGGTTCGACGTCATCGAACTCCCCGGCCACCGCACCGCGCTCGTCGTCGGCGACGTCATGGGCCGCGGTCTGCGTGCCGCCGTCGCCATGGGCGAACTGCGCACCGCGGTGCGCACCCTGGCGCTGCTGGACATCGAGCCGGCCGACGTGCTCTCCGCCCTCGACGAGGTCGCTCGCGGCCTCGGCGGCAGCGGCGACGAGCGCGGCAGCCGGCGCGGCAAGGAGGCTGACGGGTCGGACCTGTCCGAGGTCTACCTCGCCACCTGTGTGTACGCCGTCTACGACGCCATCACCCGGCGGGTGACCATCGCCAACGCCGGCCACCTGCCGCCGGTCCTCGTCGAGCCCGGCGAACAGGCCATGATGCTGGAGGTGCCGACGGGGATGCCGCTGGGCGTCGGCGGCGAGCCCTTCGAGGAGGTCGAGGTCGACCTGCCGGACGGCGCCCTGCTCGCCCTCTACACCGACGGCCTCGTCGAGTCCCGCAACCATTCGCTCGACGATGGCCTGCGCGCCTTCCGGGCCGCACTCGACGAACCCCAGCGGCCGCTGGAGGACGTCTGCGACCACATACTCGCCCGGCTCGACACCGCCCACGGCGAGGACGACATCGCCCTGCTCATGGCCCGCGTCCACGGCCTGCCCGCCGACTCCGTCGGGGACTGGACGCTGGAGCCCAACCCCCGCTCGGTGGCCCTCGCCCGCGAACTGGCCCGCGACTGCCTGCTCTCCTGGGATCTGGCGGCGCTGGTCGACACCACCGAACTGCTCGTGAGCGAACTGGTCACCAATGCCCTGCGGCACGGCCAGGGCGACATCCGGCTGCGCCTGCTGCGCGACCGCACCCTGGTCTGCGAGGTCTGGGACGACGCCCTCGTCCAGCCGCGCCGCCGCCGCGCCCGCGCCACCGACGAGGGCGGCCGCGGGCTCCAACTCGTCTCCCTGCTCAGCACCCGCTGGGGGTCCCGCCGCACCCACCGCGGCAAGACCGTCTGGTTCGAACTGGACCTGCCCTCGGAAGGCGGGGGCGGCGCGGGCGAGGACATGGTGGAGGCGCTGCTCAGCCTCTTCTGACGCGGCGAGCCCTCCGGGCAGCGCCTCCACCGGTGAGGAGCACGCGGGGGGAGCGTGCGCCGGGTCAGCGCCTGCGCCGGATCCTGCTGCCGAGCCAGACCAGCGGGTCGTACGCGCGGTCCACCACGCGTTCCTTGAGCGGGATGAGCGCGTTGTCGGTGATCTTGATGTGCTCGGGGCACACCTCGGTGCAGCACTTGGTGATGTTGCAGTAGCCGAGGCCGTGCTCGTCCTGGGCCGCCCGCTTGCGGTCCAGGCCCTGCTCCTGCGCCGCGTCCAGCGGATGCATGTCCAGCTCCGCCACACGCATCAGGAAGCGCGGACCGGCGAAGGCCTTCTTGTTCTCCTCGTGGTCGCGGACGACGTGGCAGGTGTCCTGGCACAGGAAGCACTCGATGCACTTGCGGAACTCCTGCGAGCGCTCCACGTCCTCCTGGAACATCCGGTACTCGCCCGGCGCCACGCCCTCGGGCGGCACGAAGGACGGCACCTCCCGCGCCTTCTCGTAGTTGAAGGACACGTCCGTCACCAGGTCCCGCACCACGGGGAAGGTCCGCATCGGCGTGACCGTGACGGTCTCGTCCCGGTCGAAGACCGACATGCGGGTCATGCACATCAGCCGCGGCCTGCCGTTGACCTCGGCGCTGCACGAACCGCACTTGCCGGCCTTGCAGTTCCACCTCACGGCCAGGTCGCCCGCCTGGGTGGCCTGCAGCCGGTGGATGATGTCGAGGACGACCTCACCGTCGTTGACCTCGACCCGGTAGTCCTGGAGCCCGCCGCCGTCCGCGTCGCCGCGCCAGACCCTGAAGTGCGCCGTGTACGTGCTCACCGGTCCAGCTCCTCGTCCGTCAGGTACTTCAGCAACTCGTCCTTCTCGAACAGCGCGAGCAGGTCGGGCCGGATCGGCTGCGTCTCCCGCCGGGCGACCGACACCTCGCCGAACGCGTCCGCCGGGTCGGAGAGCCGGCAGACCAGGTTGAGCTTGCGCCAGCGGCGGTCCATCTCCGGGTAGTCCTCCCGGGTGTGGCCGCCCCGCGACTCCGTGCGCTCCAGCGCCGCCCGGGCCACGCACTCGCTCACCAGCAGCATGTTGCGCAGGTCGAGGGCCAGATGCCAGCCCGGGTT
This sequence comes from Actinacidiphila sp. bgisy167, assembly GCF_057707665.1. Classification (NCBI taxonomy): domain Bacteria; kingdom Bacillati; phylum Actinomycetota; class Actinomycetes; order Kitasatosporales; family Streptomycetaceae; genus Actinacidiphila; species Actinacidiphila sp. bgisy167. The sequence continues at coordinate 12,604 of NZ_JBYIQP010000104.1, forward strand.
GAACTGCCGGTGGCCCTCGACCCCGGCCCGCCGGGCCCGTAGCCGCAGCGCGTCCAGCCGGGTCAGCGCCTCCTCCATCTCGCTCTGCCGGCGGATGATGCCGACCAGGTCGTTCATCGTCTGCTGCAGCTCCTGATGGAGCGTGTAGGGGTTCTCCGCAGCCCCGTCCGGCACGGCCCCGGCCTCCGCGCTGAACGGCCGCAGCGCCTCCGCGGCGGCAGCGTCGACCTGGGACTGCGCGACGGCCGGGCGCGTGCCGCCGAGCGCGGCGGCGTACTCGGCCGCGTACAGTCCCGCCCGGCGCCCGAAGACCAGCAGGTCGGAGAGCGAGTTGCCGCCCAGGCGGTTGGAGCCGTGCATGCCGCCGGCCACCTCGCCCGCCGCGAATAGCCCGGGGACCCCGGTCGCCGCGGCCGTGTCCGGGTCGACGTCGACACCGCCCATCACGTAGTGGCAGGTGGGGCCGACCTCCATGGCCTCGGCGGTGATGTCGACGTCCGCCAGCTCCTTGAACTGGTGGTGCATCGACGGCAGTTTGCGCCGGATGACCTCGGCGGGCAGCCTGCTCGACACATCGAGGAACACCCCGCCGTGGGGGGAGCCGCGGCCGGCCTTCACCTCGGAGTTGATCGCGCGGGCCACCTCGTCGCGGGGGAGCAGCTCCGGCGGCCGGCGGTTGTTGTCCGGGTCCTCGTACCAGCGGTCGCCCTCGTCCTCGCTCTGCGCGTACTTCTCCTTGAAGACGTCCGGGACGTAGTCGAACATGAACCGCTTGCCCTCGGAGTTGCGCAGCACCCCGCCGTCGCCGCGGACCGACTCGGTGACCAGGATGCCCTTCACCGACGGCGGCCAGACCATGCCCGTCGGGTGGAACTGCACGAACTCCATGTTGACCAGCGGCGCCCCGGCCAGCAGCGCCAGCGCGTGCCCGTCGCCGGTGTACTCCCAGGAGTTCGACGTCACCTTGAAGGACTTGCCGATGCCACCGGTCGCCAGCACCACGGCCGGCGCCTCGATGACGAAGAAGCGCCCCGACTCGCGGACGTAGCCGAAGACGCCGCAGACCTTCCCCCCGGACCCCGGGCCGGAGGGCGATCCCGCCTCGCCGCCCGCGTCCTCCTGCGTGAGCACCCGGGTGACCGTGCACTCCTGGAAGACCTTCAGCCGGGCCTCGTGGTCCCCGTACTCGCGGTGGTCCTCCTGCTGCAGCGAGACGATCTTCTGCTGGAGGGTGCGGATCAGCTCCAGGCCCGTGCGGTCGCCGACGTGCGCCAGGCGCGGGTACTCATGGCCGCCGAAGTTGCGCTGGGAGATCCTCCCGTCCTTCGTGCGGTCGAAGAGCGCGCCCCAGGTCTCCAGCTCCCAGACCCGCTCCGGCGCCTCCCGGGCGTGCAACTCGGCCATCCGCCACTGGTTGAGGAACTTCCCGCCGCGCATGGTGTCGCGGAAGTGGACCTGCCAGTTGTCGTGCGGATTGACGTTGGCCATGCTCGCGGCGATGCCGCCCTCGGCCATCACGGTGTGCGCCTTGCCGAAGAGCGACTTGCAGATCACGGCGGTACGCATGTCCTGCTCGCGCGCCGCGACGGCGGCGCGCAGCCCCGCCCCGCCCGCGCCGACCACGACGACGTCGTACGCGTGCCGTTCGACTTGTGCCATCAGAAGAACCTCGGATCGTCGAACGCCCCACTGGCGACCAGGTAGACATAGAGATCGGCGAGCGCGACGCTCGCCAGCGACAGCCAGGCCAGCAGCATGTGGTGGGCGTTGAGCTTCCCCACCCAGGTCCACATGCGGTACCGCACCGGGTGCCGGGAGAAGTGCCGCAGCCGCCCGCCGACGACGTGCCGGCAGGAGTGGCAGGAGACGGTGTACGCCCAGATCAAGGCGATGTTCACCACCAGCACCAGCGTGCCCAGTCCCATGTGGCCCCAGGCCCCCTGCTCGTCCCGGAAGGCGAGCACCACGTCGTAGGTCAGGATCGCCGCGACCGGGATGGCGAAGTAGAAGAAGTACCGGTGGATGTTCTGCAGGACCAGCGGGAACCGCGTCTCACCGGTGTACTTCTCGTGCGGCTCGGCCACCGCGCAGGCGGGCGGCGAGGCCCAGAAGCCGCGGTAGTACGCCTTGCGGTAGTAGTAGCAGGTCAGCCGGAATCCCAGCGGGAAGACCAGCACCAGCAGGGCGGGGGACAGGCCCCACCAGTCGCCGAAGAGCGGCCAGCGGGCGCCGAGCGGCATGTCCACGCACGTAGAGCCCAGGCAGGGCGAGTAGAACGGCGAGACGTACGGCTCGGCGAAGTAGTACGCGTTCGAGAAGGCCCGCCAGGTCGAGTAGACGACGAAGGCGCCGAGGCCCAGCGCGGTCAGCAGGGGCTGCAGCCACCAGCGGTCGGTGCGCAGGTGCCGTGCCGCGATGGCGGCGCGTCCGGCGGAACGCACCCCGCGGCGCGCCGCCGGCGCGGGTGGGGTCGGTGGAGCGGGGGGTTGTGTGTCGGTGGCCAAGGACTACTCCCTAGGGCGCTCGGCGGTCCGGCGCCCCCAGCCCTTCGTCCTCCGCGCCGGACCAGAGACTGGGGTCGTACGGCGTATCGGGGATCGTCACCGTCTCGGGGCGCGACGGCTGCCCGAGAGGGGAGGTGGCGACGCTGTCGCGCAGCAGCGCGAGGTCGTCGCTGAGGTGCTTGGTGTCGGCGCGCACCCGCCTCATGTCCAGGCTGTCGCCGACGCGCTGCTCCAGCCTGGCCACGGCCCGGCCCAGTTCGTCGAGGCGGCGCTGTACCGATGCAAGGTCGTCCTGCAGGGACATGGCTGTCCTCACCTCCGCCACGTTGCGGGTGCATGACGCTGGCGCCAAGCGAGTGTCGCGCGTCACAGTCGCGCTTGGGAAGGGATCTGCACGGATTCTCCCACCTGCGGGTGAAGCGCGCCCGGCGCGGACGCGCCGTGGCGCGTGAATCCCCCGAAGGCCGCGCGCCCGTGCGAGGACGGCGCCCCGGCGTCCGGGGCGGGAGCCCGCGGAGGCGTTGCGCCGGGTGGGTGGGAGGGCGGCGGCCGCGCGACGTGTCGAGGGCCCGCGGCTCGCGGAATGGCTTTCAGTAGGTGCGATAAGCGGCAAATAGACCGCCCCGTGATCATGGCCCCCCTCGCGGAGGTACGCACGCATGGCCCGCAGCGCCACCTTGATCCGCTCCGCGACCGCCGTGGCACTCGCCGCCGTGGTCGCCTCCTCCGCCGGGTGCACCGCCGGCAAGGACGACCCGCTCGCCGGGACCGACCTCGCCTCGGCGCCCCGGGAGGCGGTACGCGACGGAGGCACCCTGCGCTGGGCCGTGGACGCGGCCCCTGCCACCCTGAACGCGTTCCAGGCCGGGGCGAACGAGGCCACCACCCTGGTCGCCGGGGCCGCGCTGCCGGCCGCCTTCCGGCTCGACGGCAAGGGCCGTCCCCACCTGGACACCGATCTGCTGCGGTCGGCGAAGGTGGTGCGCACCGAGCCGCAGCAGGTCGTGTCCTACCGGCTCAACCCCAAGGCGGTCTGGAGCGACGGCCGCCCGATCGGCGCCGCCGACTTCACCGCCCAGTGGAAGGCGCTGCGCGGCACCGACGACGCCTACTGGAGCGCGCGCAACGCCGGGTACGACCGGATCTCCTCCGTGACGAAGGGCAAGGACGCCCACGAGGTGAAGGTCACCTTCGCGAAGCGGTACGCGGACTGGCAGTCGCTGTTCACCCCGCTCTACCCCAAGGACGTCACCGGCACCGCCAAGTCCTTCAACGAGGGGGCGCGCAGCACGCTGCCGGTGTCCGGGGGGCCGTTCGCGGTACGCAGCGCGAGCGGCAAGACCGTCAGGCTGGTCCGCAACGCCAAGTGGTGGGGCGACCGAGCCAAGCTGTCCGAGCTGCTGCTGACCGCCACGCCCCCGCAGCAGCGGGCCGCCGACCTGGCCTCCGGCGCGCTGGACGTGGCCGAGGTCGACCGGGACGTGACCGGCAGGCATGTGGCCGTCTACCGCACGCGCGCCGCCTCCTACACCCAGCTCGCGCTCAACGGCTCCACCGGGCCGCTGGCCGAGGACGAGGTGCGGCACGCCGTGGCCCGCGCGGTGGACCGCCAGGCCATCGCCAAGGCGGTGCTGGGGCCGCTCGGCCTGCCCGACGAGCCGCTCGGCAACCACCTGCTGCTGCTCACCCAGGCCGGCTACGCCGACCACAGCTCGGCCCTCGGCACGGCCGACACGAAGGCCGCCCGCGCCCTGCTCGCCGCAGCGGGCTGGCGACGCACGGCCCCGGACCCCGGGCCGGAGAAGGCCGCCGCCAAGCGTGCCGGGGCCGCGGCGCCCAACCAGGCGGCGCCCGCGCACAAGGTCGAGGTCAGCGTCGTCGAACCGGCCAGGACGGTGCTGCGCAAGGACGGCAAGGCACTGACGCTGCGCTTCGTCCTCCCCAAGTCCTCGGCGACGCTGAACACGGTCGGCGACCGCATCGCGACCATGCTCTCCGGCATCGGCGTGCGCACCGAGATGAAGCGGGTCGCCGACGACAGCTTCTTCCGCGACCACGTCGCCGCCGGGGACTTCGACCTCGCCCTCTACGGCTGGCCCGGCACGCCCTTCCCGGCGACCGACACCCGTCCGATCTTCGCCAAGCCCGAGCCGGGGCCCGACGGCTCCCTGGTCGTCGAGCAGAACTATCCTCGGGTCGGCACGGACCTCATCGACCAGCTCTTCGACCAGGCCGCCGGCGAACTCGACCCGGACAAGGCCCGCGACCTGACCGACCGCGCCGACGCCCGCCTCTGGGCGGCCGCCGGCTCCATCCCCCTCTACCAGCGCCCCGAGCTGATCGCGTTGCGCAAGGACGTGCGCAACGCGGGGGCCTTCGGCTTCGCGACGCCGCGCTTCCAGGACATCGGCTTCAAGAAGTGACCTCCCCCTCCGGGTGAGCGACCGCTCGGCCCCTCCTCCAGAGGGCCACCCCCGAGCCACGGCGCCGGCGCCGTGGCTCGGGGGTGGTCGCGCGTTCCGATGAGGAGGGCCACGCCCCGGGCGGCGAGGGGGAAGGTCGAGATCCACCCCGAGACCACCCACCCCACCCCGTCACCGTTCCTCGGCCCGCCAGGTCACCCCGGGCGCCCTGGGTCCGGCTCTGTCGACGGCTGCACATCACGCTCGCCGGGGCACGCCGCACGCGCTCTGCGCGGCGGCAGACGGCGAACGGCAGGGCCTTGGAGGCCGCGCGGACAGGCGGGCCGGCGTCGCGGGTCGATGGCTCTCGCCTGGCGGCGTTGTCGTCGGTCGCCGCAGCTCCGCTGCGTCTCTCTTCTCCGCCTTGCCCGGCTCGGCCCTCGACCCGCTCCTTTCTCCACCCCGCCTATCCGCGCGACCTCTTATCCAGGCCGCCGCGACCCGCTCCGAGGAGCGGGTCGCCGCAGCGACGCCGCCCGTGCTCGAGCGCCTGGCGCAGGCGCTCGGCCTCGACCTCCGGGCGGAACCGGTTCCGCACACGCCCCCCGCGTGAGCGGGGCGAGAACGGAACCGATCATGCCCGGGCGGTCGCTGCCGCCCGCGCCCCGTACCATGGGGTGAGGCCGTGGCTCGACTCGCCCGGCGGCAGGTGTGCCGACGAGGGTATGCCGCCACACCCACCAACCCGGGAGAAGCGCCGCAGTATGCCCACGCGCAACGACATTCGTAATGTCGCCATCGTCGCCCACGTCGACCACGGGAAGACGACGTTGGTCGACGCCATGCTCAAGCAGGCCGGAGCCTTCGCGGCCCACCAGCACGTGGACGACCGCGTGATGGACTCCAACGACCTGGAGCGCGAGAAGGGCATCACCATTCTCGCCAAGAACACCGCGGTGAAGTACCACCCCAAGGACGGCGGCGAGCCGATCACGATCAACATCATCGACACCCCCGGCCACGCCGACTTCGGTGGCGAGGTCGAGCGCGGTCTGTCGATGGTCGACGCGGTCGTGCTGCTCGTGGACGCCTCCGAGGGCCCGCTGCCGCAGACCCGCTTCGTGCTGCGCAAGGCGCTGGCCGCGAAGCTGCCGGTCATCCTCTGCATCAACAAGACCGACCGCCCGGACTCCCGGATCGACGAGGTCGTCAACGAGGCCTACGACCTCTTCCTGGACCTGGACGCCACCGAGGAGCAGATCGAGTTCCCGATCGTCTACGCCTGCGCGCGTGACGGCGTGGCCTCGCTCACCAAGCCGGAGGACGGCACCGTCCCGGCCGACAGCGACAACCTCGAGCCCTTCTTCTCCACGCTGCTGGAGCACGTCCCGGCCCCGTCGTACGACGAGAGCGCGCCGCTGCAGGCGCACGTGACCAACCTCGACGCCGACAACTTCCTCGGCCGCATCGCGCTGCTCCGCGTCGAGCAGGGCGAGCTCAAGAAGGGCCAGACCGTCGCGTGGATGAAGCGCGACGGTTCGGTCCAGAACGTCCGCATCACCGAGCTGATGATGACCGAGGCGCTCACCCGGAAGCCCGCGGAGAAGGCCGGCCCGGGCGACATCTGCGCCGTCGCCGGCATCGCCGACATCACCATCGGCGAGACGCTGGCCGACCCGGAGAACCCGATCGCGCTGCCGCTGATCACGGTGGACGAGCCGGCGATCTCCATGACCATCGGTGCGAACACCTCGCCGCTGGTGGGCCGTGGCCCCGGCGGCAAGGGCGCCGACAAGTCGGCGGTCAAGGACCGCAAGGTCACCGCCCGCCTGGTCAAGGACCGCCTGGAGCGCGAGCTGATCGGCAACGTCAGCCTCCGCGTGCTGCCGACCGAGCGCCCCGACACCTGGGAGGTGCAGGGCCGCGGTGAGCTGGCGCTGGCCATCCTGGTCGAGACGATGCGCCGGGAGGGCTTCGAGCTGACCGTCGGCAAGCCGCAGGTGGTCACCCGCGAGGTCGACGGCAAGGTCCACGAGCCGGTCGAGCGCATCACCATCGACGTGCCCGAGGAGCACATGGGCGCCGTGACGCAGCTCATGGGCACCCGCAAGGGCCGGATGGACAACATGTCCAACCACGGCTCCGGCTGGGTCCGCATGGAGTTCATCGTGCCGTCCCGCGGTCTGATCGGCTTCCGTACCGAGTTCCTGACCGGCACCCGCGGCACGGGCATCGCCCACTCCATCCACGAGGGCCACGAGCCGTGGTTCGGCCCCTTGGTGACCCGCAACAACGGCTCCCTGGTCGCCGACCGTGCCGGTGCCGTGACGGCCTTCGCGATGACGAACCTGCAGGAGCGGGGCGTGCTCTTCGTGGAGCCGGGCACCGAGGTGTACGAGGGCATGATCGTCGGCGAGAACTCGCGCGCCGACGACATGGACGTCAACATCACCAAGGAGAAGAAGCTCACGAACATGCGGTCCTCGTCGGCCGACTCGTTCGAGGCGATCGTCCCGCCGCGCAAGCTCTCCCTGGAGCAGTCCCTGGAGTTCTGCCGCGACGACGAGTGCGTCGAGGTGACCCCGGAGACCGTCCGCATCCGCAAGGTCGTCCTGGACCAGAAGGAGCGCGGCCGCGCCGCGTCCCGCGCCAAGCGCTGAGGCAGGTCACGACGACGG
>NZ_JBYIQP010000105.1:0-19856 GCF_057707665.1 Actinacidiphila sp. bgisy167
GCGGACGGCGGCGATTGCGCGGCTGTCGCCGGCATCAGTGTGCGATTCTCCCGGGAGGGCGCGCGGAACGCAGTCGCCAGGTACTCCCGAACGTCCCGCTGGTGAGGGTTGATCAGGTCGATCGCCTTCTTCGGCCGCTCTCCGCGCAGCACACCGGGATCCAGATTGGACGCGGCGAGGAAGCCGAGGGTCTTCCGGAGCGACTGGGCGACCTGTCCCTTGCTCATCCACCCGGTCGCCCGAGCCTCGGGCAGGCCGATCCCCGCCGTCCCGTCGCCCCACCGTTCCGCGGGCGACCCCCGGAACGGCTGCTCCAGGGTCGGACGCCGGGCTGCCACCTGCGTCGGCGGCGCTTGATCCGGACGTTGCGACTCCACGGCGAGCGGTACGTTCTCGCCGCCCCCGCCGCCGAACCATCCCGTCACGCGCCCGGGATCCAGCGCCGCGAGCAGCAGGGCGACCGCGACCAGCAGACCGATCGCGTACCAGCCCTTGCCTCTCCGCCTCCGGGCCGGTGAGTGGCTTCGCCATGGTTCCGGGGGGCCGGGCTGCTCCCGCAGCCGCCGCGCCACCATCCGGGCCCGCGCCGACGGCTCCTTGGGCGCATCCTTGATCCCGGCCCCGGCTTCACGGAGGAAGCGCTCCCACTCCTCGTCCGGTATGGGCTCCTCACCCTTGCCCACGCTGCGCCCCGCCCCTTCTCACGTACTCACCGGTCCCTCCCCAGGACCGGTCGTCTTCCGTGCATCCTCACACAGGTGTCTGACAGCCACGAGCGTGCTCGACGTGCCGTCGGGCGCTTCCTGTCCCCGCGCCTTGGCGGAGGAACACGGCATCGTCTGTCGTCGTTGGCTGCTCTCGCACGGTCCGCAGACGGCCCGAGCACTTCACGGATCGTTTCGTCCGAGAAGGTGGCTGCGCTCTTGATGCTCAGCGGACGCTTCAGGCCCCTGGACGGCCCAGTCGTCCACCACCCTTGGCCCCTGGTTCTGGTTCCGATGCGGACCAGTGGCCTTCGCGTACCCCGGAAACCTCTGGACTTCCTCAACTGTGCTTTCGGCCGCCGGAGGCGAGGGCATCACCGTCGCACAACGAAAAGCGCGTAATACGGGGGTGGCACGATGGAGGCACTGATCATTCTGCTGGTCTTCTGCGCGATAGCGGCACTCGCCCTGGCGGCGCGGAACGCCGGCCGCAGAGGCCGGCCGCGGCGCTCGCGGGGCTCCGCCGGGGCCGGAGGGGGCGGCGGGGAGAGCTGGTGGGTGGGCGACGCGGGCACGTCCGACGGCGGAGGTGGGGGCCATCACGGGGGCAGCCACCACTCCTGCGGAGGCGGGAGTTCGTGCGGCGGAGGCGGGAGTTCGTGTGGCGGGGGTGGCGGCTGCGGCGGAAGCTGACGACGCGAATGTGCTTTCCGCCCGTGCCGAATCGCATATGCGCTTGGCGGGTTGTTCACCCGCCGGGCGCATTTGCTGTGGACACCTGCGCTCCTCCCGGCCTTTGAGGAAGTAAAGCGGGTGGAAACAAGTAAAAACGTTGAAGGTGGCGCGCCATTCGTGATTGCGTATTCACGCCCCCTTGCGGGCCATGAGCCGACGGTCGCCCTCCCCACAGGCGCGGGTCGGCGCGTCCTCCCGATCCCATGCCCGTGACCTCCCGCGCTTGCTCGCGATGTGCCTGCGGAGCCCACTCCATGCTCACCACGCTTCAGACCGCCTACACCGACACCCGCGCCGGCGACCTGGCCTGGTGCCTGGGGAAGGACGAACTGCCGGCGCTCGCGGTGCTCGACCGCGAACTGCCGGGCACCGCGGAGGGCGCCACGCCCGCGGCGCCCTCCGCGCAGGTCCAGTTGCGGCTGCTCGGCGCCTCCCACCAGGTCCTTCTGGACTCGCCGCGCGGGCGCTGCTCGGAGACGGTCGCCTGCATGCCGGGAAGCAGCGCGCAGCTGCCGGTGGGCGTGGCGCGGCGGATCGCCGGCTGGGACTACGCGTTCGCGGCACGGATCGAGACGCTCAGCCGGGGGTCCTTCGCGGGGCGGGCGCAGGAGCTGCTCGCCCTGGTGGCCGACCACCCCAACGGCCTGGCGGGGACCTTCCCGGGCGACCCGCTCGCCTTCACCGCGATGCTGGTGCAGTACCGCGGCGGCAGCGTCCTGTGGCGCACCTGGCACGCCTACCCCCAGGAAGGACGTCTGGTGGCGACCCGTTCGGCCCTCGTCGCGCAGCCGTGAGCGCGCGGGCACCGGCCCCCGCGCCCGCCGCCGCGGCCCCCGCGCCCGCCGCCGCGCCCTGGCGCGCGGCGGCGGGTGCCGGTGCGGGACCTGCCGGTGCCGACGCCGACGCAACCGCGTCGAGCTGACGCGTCCGCGCTTCGGGTGAGGGCGAACGGCGGTGATGGGGCGCCGCGGAGGCGCCGGGCGGATTAGGCTCGCGGCATGGAGCCGCATGAGGTGTTCGTTCCGTTTCCGGCCGAGACCATCCGCCGGTCCCTCGCCGACCTGGAGCGCGTGGCCCGGTGTGTGCCCGGCCTCCAGCGTGACGCCGGCGCCGAGGAGGGGCTGGCGGGCCGGCTGAGGCTGCGGATCGGCGGCTCCACGATCACCTACCGCGGCACACTGCGGCTGGTCCCGCGCGGCGGTGGGCTCGCCGTCGAGGGGGAGGCGGTGGAGGCGCGCGGTGCGGGCACGGTCAAGGTGGCGCTGGAGCTCGGCGTGGACACCGTGTCGGGCGGCGCCCTGCTGACCTTCACCGGCGCCGTCCAGGTCGACGGGCGGCTCGCCGAGCACGAGGAAGCGGCGGTCACCGCCGCGGGCCTGCGCCTGCTGGACCGCTTCGTCGCCGCGCTCACCTCCGACCTGGCGCAGACCGCCCCCGCCGCGGCGCCCGAGCCGTCCGCGGAGGACGCCGGCGCCGACGACCTCAAGGACGACGTGCCCGCGCAGCCCGACGAGTTCACCGGGCGCGAGACCCCGGAACCGCGGGAGGCGCCGGAGCTCCCCCCACCGCACGACGCGGACGACGACGCCGCCGGCGAGGTGCCGCCCGGCCAGGACACGGCGGCCGCCGTCCCCGCGGAACCGGCCGCGGTCGACCTGCCCGCCGAGGCCGCGCACGCCCGCCGCACCCTGATCGGCCGCAGCGCCGAGGAGGTCGACCACGCCCCGCCGCGCGGCCGCTACGCCCCGGTGCCCGCGCCGCAGAGCGGCGCCGCGACGGCCTCGCTGCGCCGCTACGCGCCGGCCGCGGCCGCGTTGCTGCTGTCGGCCGTGGTCGCGGGCCGGGTGCTGCGGCGGCGCAGGCGCTCGTTCCCGTAGGGTCTCTTCCGTGGCCACGCAAGAAACCCCTGACGGGCGAGAAGACGAGCACGCTGTCCATCTCCGCGCCGGAGCCGCGCGGCTGACGGTCCTTCCGGATCTCGGCTGCCGGGTCGGCTCACTGACCGTCGGCGGTGTCGAGCTGCTGCGGCAGGGCCCCACCTTCGGGTCCTTCCCGATGGTCCCCTGGTGCGGCCGCACCAGGGACGGGCAGTTCCGCAACGGCGGGGTGCTGCACCAGATGCCGCGTGACGCGGGCCCGCACGCCATCCACGGCACCGGCCGGCACGTCGCCTGGCAGGCGGCGCCCGGCGCCACCGGCAGCAGCGCCTGCTTCTACTACGACCTGGCCGAGCCGTGGCCGTACCAGGGCCGGGTCAGCCAGCGCTTCGAACTCTCCGAGGACCGCCTCGACCTCACGATGAGCGTGGAGACCACGGGCGACTCCTTCCCGGCCCAGGCCGGCTGGCACCCCTGGTTCCTGCGCAACCTCGGCCGTGGCGGGCAGGACGCCCTGATCGACTTCACCCCCGGGTGGATGGAGGAGCGCGGCGACGACCATCTGCCCACCGGCCGCCGGACGGAGCCCGGGCCCCGGCCCTGGGACGACTGCTTCGGTATGCCGGACGGGGTGGACGTCACCTTGACCTGGCCGGACGAGCTGCGGTTGCGGATCACCAGCCCCGCGCAGTGGGTGGTCGTCTACGACGAACAGCCCCCCGCCATCTGTGTGGAGCCGCAGTCGGGCCCGCCGAACGGGCTGAACACCGCGCCGCGCCTGGTCACCCCTATCGATCCGCTGGAGATCCGCGCGACCTGGGCCTGGGAGCCGCTGGGCTAGGCTCGTGGCCATGAGTGACGCGCGTGATGCCCTGCTGCAGCAGATCAAGGACAAGGCCGTGGTGCACGGCAAGGTGACCCTCTCGTCGGGGATCGAGGCGGACTACTACATCGACCTGCGCCGGATCACGCTGGATGCCGAGGCGGCCCCGCTGGTGGGACAGGTCATGCTCGACGTCACCGCCGACCTCGACTACGACGCCGTCGGCGGGCTCACCCTGGGCGCCGACCCGGTGGCCACCTCGATGCTGCACGCCGCCGCCGCCCGCGGCCGCAAGCTGGACGCCTTCGTGGTGCGCAAGGCGCAGAAGGCGCACGGCATGCAGCGCCGCATCGAGGGCCCGGACATCAAGGGCCGGCGGGTGCTGGTCGTCGAGGACACCTCGACCACGGGCGGCTCGCCGCTGACCGCGGTGGAGGCCGCGCGCGAGGCCGGTGCCGAGGTCGTGGCCGTCGCCGTGATCGTCGAGCGGGGCGCCGCTCCGGCCATCGCGCAGGCGGGTCTCCCGTACGTCCGCGCCTTCGGTCTGGACGACCTCGGCCTGGCCTGATCACCGGTTCGACCTGCGCCTTCCCCCAGGGGTGAAGGGTTTCACGTGAAACCCTTCACCCCTGGGGCATGTCCGTGGTGCGCAGTGTGTGGAGCTTCCGCGCAAGTCTGCCAAGATGGGGTCGACGATGACGTCGATCCCAGGTCAGGGTCACGCACCGAACAACCCGCACATCACAAGGAGCGGACAGATGCCCATCGCAACTCCCGAGATCTACAACGAGATGCTCGACCGGGCGAAGGCCGGCAAGTTCGCCTACCCGGCCATCAACGTGACCTCGACGCAGACCCTGCACGCCGCGCTGCGCGGTTTCGCGGAGGCGGAGAGCGACGGCATCGTCCAGATCTCCACGGGCGGGGCCGAGTTCCTCGGTGGCCAGTACAGCAAGGACATGGTCACCGGTGCGGTGGGCCTGGCCGAGTTCGCGCACGTCGTCGCCGAGAAGTACCCCGTCAACATCGCGCTGCACACCGACCACTGCCCGAAGGACAAGCTGGACGGCTATGTGCGCCCGCTGCTGGCGATCTCCCAGGAGCGCGTGGCGGCCGGCCGCAACCCGCTGTTCCAGTCGCACATGTGGGACGGCTCCGCCGAGACCCTCGACCACAACCTCGCCATCGCCCAGGAGCTGCTGGCCGCGGCCGCCAAGGCGAAGATCATCCTCGAGGTGGAGATCACTCCCACCGGCGGTGAGGAGGACGGCGTCACCCACGAGATCAACGACGAGCTCTACACCACGGTCGAGGACGCCATCCGCACCGCCGAGGCGCTGGGTCTGGGCGAGAAGGGCCGCTACCTGCTCGCCGCCTCCTTCGGCAACGTCCACGGCGTCTACAAGCCGGGCAACGTCGTGCTCCGCCCCGAGCTGCTGAAGGAGCTCGCGGAGGGCGTCGCCGCCAAGTTCGGCAAGCAGGACCCCTTCAACTTCGTCTTCCACGGCGGCTCCGGCTCCACCAAGGAGGAGATCGCCACCGCGCTGGAGAATGGCGTGGTCAAGATGAACCTCGACACCGACACGCAGTACGCCTTCACCCGCCCGGTCGCGGACCACATGTTCCGCAACTACGACGGCGTGCTGAAGGTCGACGGCGAGGTCGGCGACAAGAAGACCTACGACCCGCGCAGCTGGGGCAAGCTGGCCGAGGGCGGCATGGCCGCCCGCGTCGTCGAGGCATGCCAGGACCTCCGCTCCGCCGGCACCAAGATCAAGTAACCGCCCCGCAGGGCGGTACGCACCCCACCGCCCCGCACGGCGGTACGCACCGGGCCCGGCCCTTCCCCATGGAGGAGCCGGGCCCCGGCCATACTGGAACCCATGGCCATTCACGAGAACCTGCTCGGGGGACCGCCCCCGACGAACCTGCCCGACGACCCCGAGCCGCGCGAGCTGCTCGCCTCGGGGGCGGCCCCTGCCGAGGTCGCCGCCAAGTACCCGGCGTCCTCCCTGGCCTGGGCGCAACTCGCGGACGACGCCTTCGGGGCCGGCCGGGTCGTCGAGTCGTACGCGTACGCCCGCACCGGATACCACCGCGGCCTGGACGCGCTGCGCCGGAGCGGCTGGAAGGGCCACGGCCCGGTGCCCTGGGAACACGAGCCCAACCGCGGCTTCCTGCGGGCGCTGCACGCCCTGGCGCGGGCCGCCCAGGCGATCGGCGAGCAGGAGGAGTACGAGCGCTGCAGCACCTTCCTGCGGGACTCCTCCCCGACCGCCGCCGAGACCCTCGGCTGATCCCGCCGCCCATACACCGGCGACCACCCCGACCTGTCCGGCGCGCGCGCCGGGCAGGTCTTGCCGTACGGTGCTCTGACCACGCATGATGCCCGCTGGGCCCGACGCCGTCAGAGGCGGGCCCGAGGGGACCGGGGTCCCGCGGCAACGACGCGCGGGGCAGACCGCTACCCGGTAGCTCAGATCCACGGAGACACCAATGTCCCAACGCCCCGACGTTTCCCAGGACGCCCCCGAGGCGCCGACCCTGGACTTCGAAGGGACCACCCCGTACGAGGACTACGTCCAGGCCGACGTCCTCACCCATCTGCAGCATCCGCGCTCCGACGACCCGGGCGAGATGGTCTTCCTGGTGACCACCCAGGTCATGGAGTTGTGGTTCACCGTCATCGTGCACGAATGGGAGACCGCCTCCCGCGCGCTGGCGGCCGACGACCTGCCCACGGCGCTGGCCGCGCTCAAGCGCAGCACGTACGAGCTGCAGTCGCTCAACGCCTCCTGGGAGCCGATCGCCCACCTCACCCCGGCGCAGTTCAACGCCTACCGCGCGGCCCTCGGCGAGGGCTCGGGCTTCCAGTCGGCGATGTACCGGCGCATGGAGTTCCTGCTGGGCGAGAAGTCCGCGTCGATGCTGGTCCCGCACCGCGGCACGCCGCGCGTCCACGACGAACTGCAGAAGGCGCTGCACGAGCCCAGCCTCTACGACGAGGTGCTGCGGCTGCTGGCGCGCCGCGGCCACGACATCCCGCAGCGCGACGACCTCTCCCGGCGCTACGAGGCGGACCCGGCGGTGGAGCGTGCCTGGCAGGCCGTCTACTCCGGTGACCAGGAGAGCGAACTCGTCCGACTGGGCGAGGCACTGACCGAGGTGGCCGAGCTGGTGTGGCGCTGGCGCAACGACCACCTTGTGGCGACCCGACGCGCGATGGGCGCCAAGACCGGCACAGGAGGCTCCGCGGGAGTCTCCTGGCTGGAGAAGCGCGCGAGCAAGAACGTTTTCCCCGAACTCTGGACGGCCCGCAGTCATGTCTGACCCCACGAACCCCACTGAGTCCCCCGCGGCCAAGGCCGCCCGCCTCGACGCCTCCGACGAACTGGCCAAGGTCAGGGACCGCTTCGTCCTGGACGACGCCGAGCACACCGTCTACCTGGACGGCAACTCCCTCGGGGCGCTGCCCGCGGGCGTGGCGGACCGCATGGACGACGTCGTGCGCCGGGAGTGGGGGCAGCTGCGCATCCGCTCCTGGACCGAGAGCGGCTGGTGGACGGCGCCGGAACGGATCGGTGACCGCATCGGCGCGCTGGTCGGCGCCGCCCCCGGCCAGGTCGTGGTCGGCGACTCCACCAGCGTCAATGTCTTCAAGGCCGTGGTCGGCGCCGTCCGGATGGCCCAGCAGGAGGACCCGGCGCGCACCGAGGTGCTGGTTGACGCCGCCACCTTTCCCACGGACGGGTACATAGCCGAGTCCGCGGCCCGGATGACCGGATGCGCGATCCGCGCCGTCGACGCCGCGGATCTCGCCGCGGCGGCGGGCCCGCGGACCGCCGTCGCCCTGGTCAACCACGTGGACTACCGCACCGGCCGGCTGCACGACCTGCCGGGCGTCACCGCCGCCGTGCACGCGGCCGGCGGCCTGGTGGTCTGGGACCTGTGCCACACGGCCGGGGCCCTGCCGGTCGGCCTGGACGAGCACGGCGTGGACCTCGCCGTCGGCTGCACGTACAAGTACCTCAACGGCGGCCCCGGAGCGCCGGCGTACCTGTACGTCCGCCGCGACCTCCAGCCGCGCTTCGACTCCCCGCTGCCCGGCTGGAACTCGCACCGCGACCCGTTCGCGATGGAGGCCGCCTACCGGCCCGCCGACGGCAGCGTCCGCGGCCGGGTCGGCACCCCGGAGATCCTGTCGCTGCTGGCGCTGGACACGGCCCTCGACGTCTGGGACGGCGTGTCCCTGGACGCCGTGCGGGCCAAGAGCCTCGCGCTGACCGACTTCTTCCTGGAGTGCGTCGCGGCGTATGTGTCGGACGGCGCCGTACGGTCGGTCACTCCGGCCGCGCACGCCGAGCGGGGCAGCCAGGTCGCGCTGCGCTGCGCCGACGCGGGCGCGGTGATGCGGGAGCTGATCGCCGAGGGCGTCGTCGGCGACTTCCGCGAGCCGGATATCCTCCGCTTCGGATTCACCCCGCTGTACACCCGCTTCGCGGACGCGGAGCGGGCGGCGCGGGTGCTGGCCCAGGTCCTGGAAGGAACGCGGTAACGCATGTCCGACCCCACCTCGTCGAGCGGCAGCACCGCCGGCAGCACTGAGGCAGGCGCCGACGGCCGCGCCGACGCGGTGGAGCCGGCCTCCGCTCCGCGGCAGCCTGCTCCGCGGGATGCCGCGGAGCGGGCTGCCGCCGAGGAGGCGTCAGCGTTCTCGCACGCCCCCGTCCCGCCGGACGCCACCGCCGCCTACGGCGAGCACCCGGACCAGGTCGTGGACTTCTACCGGCCGCGGCCCGGGGCGGACGGGCCCCGGCCGGGGCCGCTGGTCGTGCTGCTGCACGGCGGCGCCTGGCGCGCGGCGTACGACAGGACGCACATCTCGCCGCTCGCCGGCCTGCTCGCCGACCGCGGCTTCGCGGTGGCCTCGGTGGAGTACCGCAGGGGCAACGGCGGTACGGCGGCGGGCCGCTGGCCGGACACCTTCGACGACGTGGCGGCCGCCACCGACGCCGTCGCGGCACTGGCGTTGACCGCCCTCGGCACGGACGCCGTGGACGTGCGGCGGACCGTGCTCACCGGACACTCGGCGGGCGGGCACCTCGCCCTGTGGGCGGCCGCCCGGCACGTGCTGCCGGCCGCGTCGCGCTGGCACCGGCCGGCCGCGCCCGCGCTGCGCGGGGTGGTGGCGCTCGCGCCGATCGCCGACTTCCGGTCCGCCGTCGAGCTGCACGTGTGCTCCGGAGCGGTCACCGAGCTCCTCGGCGGAGCGGAACTGCTGGGCGAGCGCGGGGCGGAGACCGATCCGGCCGCGCTGCTGCCCACCGGCATCCCGGCGACGATCGTGCAGGGCGACTGCGACGAGGTGGTCCCGCCGCAGGTCGCGGAGGCCTTCGCGGCGGCCTCGGCGACGGCGGGGGAGGAGGTCCAACTGACCCTGCTGGAGGGCGTGGGCCACTTCCCGGTGATCGACCCCGCCGCGGACGCGGCGGCCGTGGTCGTCGAGGAGATCGCCCAGCTCGCCTGGTGAGGCTCCTCCCTGCGGGGCCCGCGCGCGCCACGTCCTCCTTGAGGATGACGCCGCTACATCGTCTTCCCAGGTGACGACGGCGACCCGCGCGGTCCCTACCGTGAGAGCGTGACCGAGACAAGCCAGACCTCGCTGCGGACCGAGCTCCGCATGGCCCGCGGCGCCCTCAGCGGACTGCGGCACGACCTGATCACCGACGCCTTCGCCTTCCGGCCGATGGCACCCCTGCGGGAGGGGCACCCGCTGCTCGCCGCGGTGCCGCGCGGGCTCCGCCGCTACGCGCGCTGGCTGCCGCACGCGGCGCTGACCTGCTTCGCGGTCCTCCTGATGTACGTCTCCCTGCAGGGGCCGGGCGGTCTCGCGCCGGCGCTGCCGGCCGCGGTGCCCGTGGTCATGACGATGTTCCGGCCGATCGGGGCGTGGTGGCTGTCCGTGGGGGCGGCGGTGCTCACCGGCCTGTTCACCAGCGGCTCGTGGTCGTCCTCCTATCCGTGGACGGACGTCGGCTTCGCCTCGCACCTGGCGGTGCTGGCCCTGGTGGCGGCGCGTACCCGGGCCCGGGTCGCCGCCGAGATGTGGCTGCTCACCGCGGCGGTGGCGCTGTTCTTCCAGCCGTTCTCCTACGGGAACGGCTCGGACCCGGCCGTCATGATCTTCTTCTCCGGCGTGGTGCTGTCCGTCGCGTCGGCGGTGCGCGGGGTGCGCCAGTCCCGGCGGGAGGTCGCCGCGCAGATCGCCGTGACCGAGGTCGAGCGCTCCCGGCGCACGCTGCTGGAGGAGCGCACCACGATCGCCCGCGAGCTGCACGACGTCGTCGCCCACCACATGTCGGTGATCGCGATCCAGGCGGAGGCCGCGCCGTACCGGGTGGAGAACCCGCCGGAGGAGCTGACCAGGAGCTTCTCGATCATCCGCGAGAACGCGGTCATCGCGCTGACCGAGTTGCGCCGGGTCCTCGGGGTGGTGCGCGCCGAGGACTACGAGGCCCCCGACGCCCCCCAGCCGACCCTCGCCGACCTCGACCGGCTGGTCGCCAATGTGCGCGAGGCGGGTCTGGAGGTGGAGCGGGTGGTGACCGGCGCGGTGCGCGAACTCCCCCAGGGGGTCGAGCTGTCGGCGTACCGCATCGTCCAGGAGGCGCTGAGCAATACGCTGCGGCACGCGCCCGGCGCCGCCGCCCGGGTCGAGATCGGCTATGTCCTCGGCGGACTCGGGCTGCGCGTGGTCAACGGCCCGCCGCGCGGCCTGGTGAAACCCTCCCCGGGCGCCGGGCACGGGATCGCCGGCATGCGGGAGCGGGTGACCATGCTGAGCGGCGAGATGACCGACGGGCCCACCGACGACGGCGGCTACGAGGTCGCGGTGTTCGTCCCGGTCCCCGGGGGGCGGGCATGAGCGGGGACACCATCCGGGTGCTGATCGCGGACGACCAGATGATGGTGCGCGAGGGCTTCTCGGTGCTGCTGAACGCCCAGCCGGACATCGAGGTCGTCGGCGAGGCCGTCGACGGGCGCCAGGCCGTCGAGCAGGTGGCGGCGCTGCGGCCGGACGTCGTGCTGATGGACATTCGCATGCCCGAGCTCAACGGCTTGGAGGCGACCCGGGAGATCGTCGCCGCGGACGCCGAGGCGAAGGTGCTGGTGCTGACCACCTTCGACCTGGACGAGTACGTCTACCAGGCGCTGCGCGCGGGCGCGTCCGGCTTCCTGCTCAAGGACGCCTCGGCCCGCCAGCTCGCCGACGGCGTGCGGATCGTGGCGGCCGGCGACGCGCTGCTCGCCCCCGCGATCACCAAGCGCCTGATCACCGAGTTCAACCGGCTGGGAACGCCGCGGCCGCCCGCCCAGGACCGGGTCGGCGAGCTCACCGAGCGGGAGACGGAGGTGCTGGTGCTGGTCGCGCAGGGGATGTCCAACGCGGAGATCGCCGACCATCTGGTGGTCGCCGAGTCGACGGTCAAGACCCATGTGAGCCGGGTCCTGGTGAAGCTGGGGCTGCGCGACCGGACCCAGGCGGCGGTCTTCGCGTACGAGGCGCGGCTGGTCACCCCGGGCGGCTGACCGGGCGGGAGGTAGTCTCCGCACATGAGCAGTACTGCCACCGTCTTCGATCCCTGGTCGCCGCGGTTCGTCGCCGACCCCTACCCGGCTTACGCCCGGCTGCGCGAGCAGGGGCGCGCGCACTGGTTCGAGCCGAGCGGGCAGTGGCTCATCCCGCACTTCGAGGACGTCAGCGCGCTGCTGCGGGACCGGCGGCTCGGGCGGACGTATCTGCACCGCTTCACCCACGAGGAGTTCGGCCGTACCGCGGCGCCGCCGGAGCACGAGCCCTTCACCACGCTCAACGGCAACGGCCTGCTCGACCTCGAGGCACCCGACCACACCCGTATCCGGCGGCTGGTCTCCAAGGCGTTCACCCCGCGCACGGTCGAGCGGCTCACGCCGACCGTGCAGCGGCTCGCCGGGGAGCTGGTGGAGCGGCTGGTCGCCGAGGGCGGCGGCGACCTCATCGCCGCGGTGGCGGAGCCGCTGCCGGTGGCCGTCATCGCCGAGATGCTGGGGATACCGGCCGCGGACCGGCGCTTGCTGCGGCCCTGGTCGGCCGACATCGTCGGGATGTTCGAGCTCAACCCCTCCGAGGAGGCCGCGCGCAAGGCGGTCCGCGCCAGCGAGGAGTTCTCCGCCTATCTGCGCGAGCTGATCGCCGAACGACGCAAGGCGCCCGGCGAGGATCTGATCAGCGCCCTCATCGCGGCGCACGACGAGGGCGACCGGCTCAGCGAGCAGGAGATGGTCTCCACCTGCGTGCTGCTGCTCAACGCGGGCCACGAGGCGACCGTCAACACCACCGGCAACGGCTGGTGGACGCTCTTCCGCCACCCCGGGCAGCTGGCGGAGCTGCGCGCGGCGCCGCAGGAGCTGCTGCCCACGGCGATCGAGGAGCTGCTGCGCTTCGACACCCCGCTGCAGATGTTCGAGCGCTGGGTGCTGGACGACATCGAGGTGGGCGGCACGGTGATCCCGCGCGGCAGCGAGGTGGCGCTGCTCTTCGGCTCCGCCAACCGCGACCCGGAGCGCTTCGCCGACCCCGACCGGCTGGATCTCTCGCGCGCCGACAACCCCCACATCACCTTCGGGGCCGGCATCCACTACTGCCTCGGCGCGCCGCTGGCCCGCATCGAACTCGCCGCCTCCTTCACGGCGCTGCTGCGCCGCGCCCCGCGGCTGGAGCTCGCGGCGGAGCCCGTCTGGAACGAGGGCTACGTCATCCGCGGGCTGCGTGAGCTGCGGGTCAGCTGCTGACTGTGCCCGTCGCTCTGCGACTGCGGGACCGGCGCCATGGCCGGGCCCCTCGGTCGCGCTCGCGGAGCCTGGTCAGGCCGTGATGTCGCGGCGGCGCAGCACCAGCAGGCCCGAAGCGGCGAGTGCCAGCGCCAGTACGGTGAGGACCGCCAGCGGGGCGACCGTGATGTCCGCCGACGGCGCCTTCGGCAGGTGCGTGAAGACGGACAGGTCCAGCACCCAGGGCGAGAGCCCCAGCGCCGGCCCGTACAGCCCGATGGCGAGCGTCAGCGACGCCACTCCCCAGCCCGCCCGCGCCAGCCGGGGCGCCGCGCCGTACAGCAGGAGCGCCACCGCCGCCACACACCAGACCGCGGGCAGCTGCACGAGGCCGGCCCCCGCCAGCCGCCACGTCTGGCCGCCCGGGTCGCCGACCGTCGCCCCGTAGCCCAGCCCCATGGCCAGGCCGGAGACGGCCATGAGGAGCACCGAACCGGCGAACGCGACCAGCGTGTGGCCCGCGGCCCAGCGCACCCGTCCCACGGCGGTGGCGAGCACGGGCTCGGCGCGGCCGGAGCTCTCCTCGCCCTGGAGCCGGAGGACCGCTTGGACGGCGTAGATCGCGGCGATCATGCCCATCACCCCGGTCATGGAGGCGAGGTAGGAGTCGACCAGCCCGGAGGCTCCGCCCATGTCGCGCATGACCTCGGCGAGTTGCTCGTTGTCCCGGACGAGGTCGGCCGCCCCGTTGGCGAGGCCGCCGAGCGCGCCGCCGCCCGCGGCGAAACCGGCTGTCCACCCCCACAGCGAGCCGCGCTGGAGCCGCCAGGCCAGCCCCTGGGCGGAACGCAGGCGGGAACCGGCGGCGGCCGGGCCGGGGCGAGGCGGCAGCAGGGCGGCTTCGATGTCGCGTCGGGCCACCAGGGCACACGCGACGCCCACGAGCGCGGCGGCCCAGGCCGTGAACAGCGCGGCCACCCACCAGCGTTCGTCCGCGTAGGGGCGTATGTTCTCGGCCCAGCCGAGCGGCGAGAGCCAGGTCAGGGTGCCGGAGCCGGCGTCGCCGACGGCACGCAGCAAGAAGGCGAGACCGAGGACGGCACCCGCGATGCCCCGGGCGGCGCGGGCGCTCTCCGTCAGCTGCGCGGCGACCGCCGCGACCGCGGCGAAGGCGCATCCTGCGCCCGCGAAGGCGATCCCGAAGGCGACCGCGCCACGCGCCCCCTGCCCGAGCATCGCCAGGGTGACGAGCAGTCCCAGGAGCAGCGAGGCCCCGAAGCCGGTGACCAGGGCGGCGGCCAGCGGCGCCCGGCGCCCGACCGCGCCCGCGGCGACCAGTTCCAGCCGTCCGGCCTCCTCTTCCTCCCGGGTGTGGCGGACGACCAGCAGCATCGCCATCAGCCCGGCGAGCGCGGCACCGAAGGCCATCATGCGCCAGGCCGTCAGGCCGCCGATGCTTGTGGCGAACACCGGCCCGTACAGGGCGCGCAGCGAGCCGCTCCCCGCCGAGCTCGCCGCGACCCCGGCGCGTTCCGCCGGGCTGTCGTAGAGGCCGCCGAAGGCCGAGGCGGTTGAGGCGACCAGCAGGGCGATCGGCACGACCCACGCCGGGATCGTGATCCGGTCCCTGCGCAGCGCGAGCCGGGTGAGGGTGCCGGTCCCGGTGAGCGCGCTCACGGCCGTGCCTCCGCGTCCGCGGGGGCGGCACCGCAGGCGTCGTCCTCGTAGTGCCGCAGAAACAGCTCCTCCAGGGTCGGTGGTGTGCTCGTGAGGCTGCGCACGCCCGTCTCGCTCAACTGCCGGAGCACGGCCCCGAGCTTGTCGGTGTCGACCTGGAGCCGGACATGGCTGCCGCGCACGTCGAGATCGTGCACACCGGGCAGCCCGCCGAGGCCGTTCGGCGGGCCGGCCAGCTCCGCGGTGACCGAGGTGCGGGTGAGATGCCGCAGCTCGGTCAGGCTCCCGGTCTCCACCGTGCGCCCGCCCCGGATGATGCTGACCCGGTCGCACAGGGCCTCGACCTCGCTGAGGATGTGACTGGACAGCAGCACCGTGCGGCCGCGGTCGTGTTCCTCGCGGACGCAGTCGCGGAAGACCTCCTCCATCAGCGGGTCGAGCCCGGAAGTGGGCTCGTCGAGTATCAGCAGGTCCACGTCTGAGGCGAACGCGGCGACGAGCGCGACCTTCTGCCGGTTGCCCTTGGAGTACGCGCGGCCCTTCTTGGCCGGGTCCAGCTCGAACCGCTCCAGCAACCGCCGTCTGCGCGTCTCGTCCAGACCGCCGCGCAGCCGTCCCAGCAAGTCGATGACCTCGCCGCCGCTGAGGTTGCGCCAGAGCGTGACGTCGCCAGGGACGTACGCCAGCCGCCGGTGCAGCGCGACGGCGTCGTGCCACGGATCGCCGCCGAGCAACCGGGCGGCCCCGCGGTCGGCGCGCAGCAGCCCGAGCAGGATGCGGATGGTGGTGGACTTACCGGCGCCGTTCGGCCCCAGGAAGCCGTGCACCTCGCCCTCTTCGACGGCCAGGTCGAGGCCGTCCAGTGCGTGCGTGCGGCCGAAGGACTTGTGCAGTCCGGCCACACTGATTGCCTTCGTCATGATTCTGAACGTACAGTAGATTCACAAATTTGTGAAGCTAAGGAAGTGTATAAACTCGGGTCGGGAGGTGATCGCGGTGGCTGGGGAGTCCTTGGAACCGATGACGTTCGTCGAGCGCTTCGCGGCGGAGCTCGTCGAGGCGGGCATGCAGCGCATGGCGGCGCGGGTGTTCGCCGCGCTCCTCGCCTCGGAGACCGGCGCGTTGAGCGCCGCCGAGCTGTCCGAACGGCTCCAGGCCAGCCCCGCCGCGGTCTCCGGCGCGGTCCGCTACCTGGCGCAGGTCGGCTTGCTCACCCGCGAGCGCGAGCCGGGCTCACGACGCGAGCGGTACCGGGTGCACAGCGACCAGTGGTACGAGACCTTCACCCGTCGCGACCAGATCCTCACCCGCTGGGAGAACACCCTGCGGTTCGGTATCGACGCGCTCGGCCCCGACAGCGCTGCGGGTCACCGGATCGCGGAGACCGCGGCCTTCTTCGACTTCCTGCAGAAGGAACTCGTCGACATGATGGACCGCTGGCGCGAGCGCAAGGCGGAACTGCGCGAGCAAGGCGTGCTCTGACGGCCCTCCGAGCGCCCGGGGGCTTTCCCTGGATCCGGCGACTGGGCCGCAGAGGCGCGGCGGACACCGGCGGGCGACCGCGGGCCCGCCCGTGTACCGCGACCCCGGCCGGACCCGCCCTTCAGCAGGCGGATCGCGGCACGGTAAGCCGCATGCCGCGGGGCACCACCGTCCAGGTGCGGCGCCGGACCGGCTGGATCTCTCCCGAGGCGACAACCCCCGGATCACCTTCGGCGGCGGCATCCTCTACTGCCTCGGCGCGGCGCCGGCCCGCATCGAACGCGCCGCGTCCCTCACGGCGCCGCTGCGCCGCGCCCCGCGGATGGAGCTCGCGGCGGAGCCCGCCTGGAACGAGTGCTACGGCATCCCCGGGCTGCGGGGACTGCGCGTCGCCTGTTGGCACGGCCCGAACGCCGGGGGCCGCGCCGCCCATGCCCGTCGCGGCCGCCGTCCGCCCCTGCCTCAGCGCTGCCTGTGCTCGCGTTCCGCCGGCCCGCCCGGCGCCCTCGCGGCCGTCACCCGTTGCCCGCGGGCTCCGGCAGGCGCGCTCAGTCCCGCCGGGCCCGTGCGGCGAGCCAGTCCAGTGCGTCCGTGGCGGAGGCGAGGACCGAGACGTGCCCCTCGCCGGGCCTCAGCCACAGTTCCGCGTCCGGGCACCGACGGGACAGCCACACGCCGTGCGCGGCGGGCACCATGCGGTCGGCGCCGCCGTGCAGGACCAGGACGGGTGCCGCTACCGCCGCCGGGTCGAAGCCCCACGGCGCCACATAGGCGAGGTCGTCGTCGACCATGCCCGCCGGGCCGCCTTCGAGCGCCTGGCCCGCGACGTCGCCCAGCCACCCCCACGGGCCCGCCAGGGCGGCGTGGTCAGCGGGGGTGAAGAGCTCCGGGTCGAAGTCGTCGGAGGCGAGCCGCTCCTCGAGCGCCGCCCGCCCCTGGACCGCCGCGCCCAGCTCCGCCGCTCCCGAGGGTCCCATCCCGGCGAACCAGTCGAGTCCCTCCGCGCCGTACGGCGCCAGACCGGATGCGCCGACCGCCGCCACGACGCGGTCCGGCAGCAGGGCCGCGCAGGCCAGTGCGTGCGGGCCGCCGCCGGAGTGGCCCATGACCGCGAAGCGTCCGATGCCCAGCGCGTCGGCGACGGCCGCCGCGTCACCGGCCGCCGAGGCGACGTCCCGACCGGGACGGGGCGTCGAACCGCCGTAGGCGGGACGGTCGTAGCCCACCCAGCGGATGCCGCGCTCGGCGGCGGCCGCGAAGAGCGGCTCGGGGGGTGTGCCGATGTTGGGCGTGCCGTGGTGCCACAGGACGACGAGCTCCGCACCGCCCTCCCCGGCGACCGGCCCGGTGTCGTACACGTGCAGCAGCCGCCCGTCGGCGAGTGGGACATCCGTCTCCGTCATCATCCGGCCGAGTCTAGGTACGGGCACCGACAGTCCGCCGTCCTCCGACACCGCCCCGGCTGTCCCCGTCCTCGGCCGCCCCGCCCCTCCTACCCGGCGGCGCGCCGCGCGGCGGCGGACCGCGGTACCGTGAGCCGCCAGGCCGCGGGCGCCACCGTCCAGGTGCGGCGCCGGACCGGGCCGGCCGGCGCGGTGTCCGCCGTGTAGCGGAAGTCCCGCCCGGAGACGGTGACACTCCGGGCCCGCACCGGCAGCGCGGGCGTCACGCCCTCCCTGCGGACCAGCACCTCGGCCAGGCCGGACACCGCGGTGGAGACCGACACCTCCTCGACGCAGTCGTCCAGGTCGGCCAGCACCACCCCGTCCGCCTCGACGCGCAGTCGGTGGCCGCCGCGCAGACCCAGCCCGAGATGCGGGGAGTGGCCGTTCAGGCTCAGCGTGCGGGCCAGCGAGCGGGCGCGGCGCTCCACGGGCGTCCACCAGGCGGGCATGGCGGAGCCGATGCGCAGCGCACCGAGCACGATGCCGCCGCTGTCGTCGAGCAGCAGGTCCAGCTCGCGCTCCGCGCCGTCCAGCACCGCGCGCGCCGCGTTCACCGCCCCGCCCGGCACACCGAGCGCCCGGGCCAGACCGGTCCGCCGCCCGACCGGCACCAGGCCGACGACGGCCTCGCCCAGTCCCCGGGCCGAGTGCAGCGCCCGTACCGTGCGCAGCAGCGCCGCGTCGTCGCCCACCACCACAGGGCGCCGCCGGCCCCGGTGCTCCAGCACCCGGACGGCCTCCTCCTCGGACTGCGGGAGCGCGATCTTCACGGAGGGGGCTCCCCCGCACAGCACGTCCTTGGCGATGCGTACGGATTCGCCGTCCATGTCGCGGGCGGCGGGGTCGATGACCACGAGCAGGGGCTGCCCGGACGGTCGCTGAGCCGACACCTTGGTCCTTCCTCAGGTAACATCTCGGTGCAAGAGCCCCTTGCGCTGCCTTGCGCCAGGGGCTTCGTCTATTTCCGGGGCACCGGTCCGACGGCTCTGTCCGCCATGAGGAGCCACGTTGGACATGCCCCGCCCGGAAGGGGTGTACGCCTGTGCCCGCACTTGTGCTGCTCGGTGCTCAGTGGGGTGACGAGGGCAAGGGAAAGGCCACCGACCTGCTCGGTGGCTCCGTGGACTACGTGGTGCGCTACCAGGGCGGCAACAACGCCGGCCACACGGTCGTCGTCGGCGACCAGAAGTACGCGCTGCACCTCCTGCCTTCCGGGATCCTGTCACCGGGGTGCACCCCGGTCATCGGCAACGGAGTCGTCGTCGACCCGGCGGTCCTGCTCTCCGAGCTGAGCGGGCTGAACGAGCGCGGCGTCGACACGTCCAAGCTCCTCATCAGCGGTAACGCGCACCTGATCACGCCGTACCACCAGACGATCGACAAGGTGACGGAACGCTTCCTCGGCAAGCGCAAGATCGGCACCACCGGCCGCGGCATCGGCCCCGCCTACGCCGACAAGATCAACCGCGTGGGCATCCGGGTACAGGACCTCTTCGACGAGTCGATCCTCCGCCAGAAGGTCGAGGCGGCCCTCCACGACAAGAACCAGATCCTGGTCAAGATCTTCAACCGTCGTGCCATCAGCACCGACCAGGTGGTCGAGGAGTACCTGGGCTACGCGGAGCAGATCAAGGACTACGTCGCCGACACGGCGCTGGTCCTCAACACCGCCCTCGACGAGGGCAAGGTCGTCCTCCTCGAGGGCGGCCAGGGCACCCTGCTGGACGTCGACCACGGCACGTACCCCTTCGTGACCTCGTCCAACCCGACAGCCGGCGGCGCCTGCACCGGCTCGGGCATCGGCCCCACCAAGATCAACCGGGTGATCGGCATCCTCAAGGCCTACACCACCCGGGTCGGCGCCGGCCCGTTCCCGACCGAGCTGTTCGACGCGGACGGCGACGCGCTGCGCCGCATCGGCGGCGAGCGGGGCGTCACCACCGGCCGCGACCGCCGCTGCGGCTGGTTCGACGCGGTGATCGCCCGCTACGCCACCCGGGTCAACGGCCTCACGGACTTCTTCCTCACCAAGCTCGACGTGCTCACCGGCTGGGAGCGGATCCCGGTCTGCGTCGCCTACGAGATCGACGGCAAGCGCGTCGAGGAGCTCCCGTACAGCCAGACGGACTTCCACCACGCCAAGCCCGTCTACGAGACCCTGCCCGGCTGGAGCGAGGACATCAGCAAGGCGAAGACCTTCTCCGACCTGCCGAAGAACGCCCAGGCGTACGTCAAGGCGCTGGAGGAGATGTCCGGCGCCCCGATCTCGGCCATCGGCGTCGGCCCCGGCCGCACCGAGACC
>NZ_JBYIQP010000106.1:0-18089 GCF_057707665.1 Actinacidiphila sp. bgisy167
CCGTGTCATCTCCCCAACCCCCGCGCTCGCGATGCCCCTGTGTCGTAGGGCAACTGCTGCGGAGATCATGGAGCATTTCGTAAACTGAGTCAACAGATACTCTGTCGGTCGGTGTTGTCGAAGGGTGGGGAACATGCCGCAGATCGCGATCACCAACACGTTCTGGGAGGGCGTCGACCGGCTCGACAAGCCGGCCCGTGCCCGCGTCCACAAGGCGATGGCCAAGTTCCAGCAGCTGACGGTCCCGCAACTCCATGCGGACAAAGGGCTTCACCTGGAGTCTGTGGTGAGCTCGCGTGACCCTCGGATGCGGACCATCCGCGTCGATGACGGGCTGCGGATCGTGCTGCTCGCGCCCGACGACGGCAGCGACCTCTTCGTCTTCGTCCACGTCGTCCCCCATGACAAGGCCTACTCGTGGGCTCGCCGACGGCTCTACACGGTCAACGCCGTAACCCGCTGCCTCGAAGTGCGCGACCTCACCGCCATGGAGCAGATAACCCCGCTCTTCGCGCAGGAAGCCGCCGCGGCCCCCCAGCTCCTGTTCGCCCCCTGGTCGGACACCGTCCTGCGGCACCTCGGCGTGGACGACGTCACCCTGCGCGCCGCCCGCACCGTCACCGGCAAGGCGCAGCTGGAGGCGTTCGGGTCGCTGATGCCGGAGGACCAGTACGAGGCGCTGTGGCTGCTCGCCGAGGGCCTCGATCCCGACGACATCTACCGAGACCTCGTCGCCGTACGCCAGAAGACGACCGCCACCCAGGGCTCGGCGGCGGGGCAGACCACCGCCGAGGACGACCTGGCCGCCGCCGTCACTCGCACCCGCAGCCGCATCGCGCTTGTCACCGGTCCCGACGAACTCGCCGACATCCTGACCAAGCCCTTCGCCGCCTGGCGGATCTTCCTTCACCCTACCCAGCGGCGCATCGCCTACCGGCCCGGCTACGCCGGACCCGCCCAGATCACCGGCGGCCCCGGCACGGGAAAGACGGTCGTCGCCCTGCACCGGGTCAAGCACCTGCTGGACCGGGCGCCCGACACGCGTGTACTTCTCACCACCTACACCGGAGCCCTGGCCCGCTCCCTGCAGAGCAGCCTCGCCCTGCTGCTCGACCACGACCCGGCGCTGCTCGCCCGTGTCGACGTCACCACTGTCGACGCCGTCGCCCACCGAGTCGTGCGGCAGTTGCGTGGCAACCCGGGGGCCGCGCTCAGCGACCGGGACGAGCGGACCCGCTGGCAGCGCGTGGCCCGCCGCCTCGAACTGCCCTGGAACGAGGCGTTCCTGTCCCAGGAGTACCGGCACGTGGTCCTAGCCCAGGACCTGCGGAGCGAGGAGGAATACCTGGCGTGCGAGCGGCGTGGACGCGGCAGCGCGCTCGGGCAGGCCCAGCGGCGGCGCGTGTGGCAGGCCGTGACCCTCTTCGAGGACGGTCTGGCCCGTGACCGGGCGCACACCTGGCTGCAGGTCTGTGCCGAGGCTGCCCGGCTGCTGCACGACAAGCCGGGCGCGGAACCGTCTTACGACCATGTCGTCGTGGACGAGGCGCAGGACCTGCACCCGGCGCAGTGGCGGCTGCTGCGCGCCCTGACCCCGGAGGGTCCCGACGACCTGTTCGTCACCGGCGACCCGCATCAGAGGATCTACGATGCCCGGGTCTCGCTGCGCTCCCTCGGCATTTCCGTCGCGGGACGTAGCGGGCGACTGCGCGTCAACTACCGCTCCACCGAGGAGATCCTGCGCTGGGCCCGTGGCCTGCTCGGCGGTGAGCCTGTCGCCGATCTGACCGGCGACGCCCACGACACCCTCGCCGGATACCGTTCGCTGCTGCACGGAGTACAGCCTGTGTGCGAGGGGCACGGGAGTGAGAACGAGGAGGCCGACGCCGTCGTGCGCAGAGTTCGGGACTGGATGGACGCCGGGGTCGCGCCGTCGGACATTGCTGTCTGCGCTCGTTTCAACACCCTGACGGGCAAGCTGGGTGACCGTCTCGCCGCGGCCGGCATCCCCGTGGTGCGGGTGCGGGACGGGGAGCCAGAGAGCGCGGTGGGAGTGCGGGTGTCGACGCTGCACAGCATGAAGGGGCTGGAGTACCGGTGCGTCGCCGTTGCCGGCGTTACCCGGTCCGCCTTCCCGTTCGCGCCGGCCGTCACCCCGGCCGAGGTGGACCGCATCCAGCACACCACCGACCTGGCTGCCGAGCGGTGCCTGCTGTTCGTTGCCTGCACTCGGGCGCGGGAGGCGCTGTACGTGTCGTACAGCGGGCAACCCAGCGAGATTCTTGCCCTGTGATGCCGTGCTCCGGTTCCGGTGGTACCTCAGTCCGGGAGCCGTAGATGCGATGACGCCGGGGGACGGCCCCGAGTCGGCGTCTCTCGTAGTGCACCCGGAACCACTCGTCCGCCAGCGCGAGCAGCGGTCGTGTCCCCCGACGTGGTGCGGGGGATCAAGCGCTACGCGCTTCGGTACGAGGCCCAGGGCGATCTCCGTAGACGCGGTAACGCACGAAGCCTGCTGGGGGGTGAGGTGGGTTGAATCCCAGACTGGGCGGAGCCCCGTCCATGGCCTGCGGATTCCGGCGCCTTGATCCCCTACACCACTTGGCGGGACGCCATCCGAGCGGCGCAGGCGCTCTCCCTCTCCGGCGGCAGAGTAGGCTGCGGCGCGGTAGACGATTTTGCCGTCGTATTCGTTGAAGCCGAGGGTCAGAGGGGCGCGAAGGCCAAGGGCTCCAATGGAGTCGTGTGCGCCGGCGCTGAGGGCGGCGATGTTCTCGAGGGTGCGGATGCTGTGGTGGCGTTCGGTGCGAGCGGTCCAGGCGATGTATACGCGTTCGGTCTCGGTCCTGGGCACTGCGACATGCTCCCGGAGCTGCGCCGGAATGCAGCTGGGACCTCTATCGTGCTGATGAGTTGACGATTCCGGAGGGCTTCGTATGCCGAAGACGACGCAGTTGCGGACCTACACCGTCCGGGAGGGGTTGCTGGACGAGTGGGCGGATCGGTGGCGGGAAGAGATCGTGCCGCTCCGGTTGGCCTTGGGATTCGCGATCGGTGGGGCGTGGGTGGACCGGGAGCGTAACCAGTTCGTGTGGCTGATCTCGTATGACGGGCCGGAGTCGTTCGCGGAGCGGAACGCCGTGTACTGGGCGTCGCCGGAGCGCAAGGCGATGGGTCTAGATCCGGATGACTACCTGGTGAGTACGGAGGAACGGACGGTGGAGCCGGTCGAACTAGGGTCCTGAGTTAGGGCGTTTGGGGGAGCATGTGGTGGCGTCGTTCGTCCTCGGTGAGGACGCGGAAGACGCGGGTGCGGGCGTGGGCTTCGAGGCGGGTGAGGTCATGGTCGGCGGTCCAGATGCGGGCGGTGCCGTCGTGGGAGGCGGTGAGCAGGCGGGTACTGTCGCGGGTCCAGGCGACGGAGGCAATCTTGTCTTGATGGACGCCGGCGATGGTGGTCTCTTCGTAGGTGGTGGCTGACCAGATGCGCAGGGTGCGGTCGTCGGAGCCGGTGGCGATGTGGCGTCCGTCGGGGGACCAGGCGATGGCGCGCAGCCGGCCTTGGTGGCCCGTGAGGGTGTCGATGCGGCGGCCGGTGGCGGTGTCCCAGACGGCTGCGGTCCAGTCGCCGGAAGCGGTGGCGACGCGGGTTTCATCGGGTGACCAGGTGACGTCGTCGACGTAGTTGTCGTGCCCGCGCAGGACGGTGAGTTGCCGGGCTTCGGCGATGTCCCACAGGCGGCAGGTGCGGTCATCGGAAGCGCTGGCCAGATGGCGGCCGGTGGGGGACCAGGCGATGCGGCTGACCCAGTCCTGGTGCCCGGTCAGGGCGGTAAGACGGGTGCCGTCGTGAGCGGACCAGATGGTGATGGTGCCGTCGTGGTCGCCCGTGGCGATGCGGGTGGCGTCGGGGGACCAAGCGATGGATTCGATGACGGGTCCGCGGTGTTCGGCGATTGTCCTGCCGTCGGGGTGGAAGATACGGAACGTGCCGTCGTTGGTGCTGATGGCCAGGCGGTCGTCGTGCGGTGACCAGGCGGTGCTCCACACGCGGTCGGCGTGCTCGAGGACGTGGGCGGTGGCGCCGGTGGTGGCGTCGAAGATGCGGACGGTGTGGTCGTCGCAGGCGGTGGCGATGCGCGTGTGGTCGTGGTTCCAGGCGGCCTGGTTGACCGGTCCGCGGTGCCAGTCGAGGAGGAGGGTTTCGGCGCCTCGGGGGCGCAGGTCCCAGATGCGGGCGGTGCCGTCGGTGGAGCTGGTGGCGATTCGGCGACCGGTGGGGGACCAGGTCACGCCCCAGACGGTGTCGGAGTGGCCACGCAGGACGGCGACGACCTTGGCGTCGTGGGCGTCGACGATCCGGACGGTGTGGTCCGAGGATGCCGAGGCGAGGAGCCGCCCGTCGGGGGACCAGGCGGTGTTCCACACGTAGTCGGTGTGACCGCGGACCAGGAGCAGTCGGGCGCCGGTGGTGGCGTCGAAGATGCGGACGGTGTGGTCACCGGAGCCGGTGGCGATGCGCGTGCCGTCCGGGGACCAGACGATGCCCTCGACGAAGTCGGCATGTCCGGACAGCACGACTGCCGTGGTGCCGCTCTCCAGGACCCAGACGCGGGCGGTCTGATCGTGGGACGCGGAGGCCAGGCGGGTGCTGTCCGGGGACCATGCCACGCCCCACACGTCACCTTGGTGGCCGCGCAGCTCATGGGCGAGGCGGCCGCTGGCGGCGTCCCACACACGGACCGTCTGGTCGCGGGAACTGGCCGCCACCCACCTCCCGTCTGGGGACCAGGCGACCTGCCTCCCGATATCGCCGGCACCGGTCAGCAGACGCACGGGTTCGCCGGTGGCGGCGTCCCAGATCCTCACCACGTGCTCGCGACCCACCGTCGCGACCCGGGCGGCATCCGGTGACCAGGTCACACCTTCGACCATGGCGCCTTGGGACGGTAGCACCCGCGTACAGCGTCCCGAAGCGGCGTCGAAGATCCGCGCGGTGCCGTCCCGAGATGCCGTCGCGACCCAGCACCCGTCGGGGGACCAGGCGACGTGCCGGACGGTATCGGTGTGCCCGTCAAGCAGCAGCCGGCCATGGCTGAACGCCAACGCCGTCAGCAGTCCCCGTTGGGCCGCCGGCGTCGGCGTGCACTCACCCAGCGCCGCCAGCGACAGCAGCAACGACCGCTCCGGGTCCCGCTCCACCGCCCCCAGCACGTACTGTCCGATCGCGTCCGCCACCCGCCGCAAGAACGCCAGATCACGCCGCTGCGACGACTCCACCAATGCCTGCGCCCCTGGCGTCGCCTGCCCGCTGTCCCGCAACGCCAGCAGCCACCGCTGCGCCAGGCCCAGTCGCTCACCTGTCAGCAGGTAGTCGTCGCTGCGTCCGGAGTGCTCCCAGTCTTCGGCCCAACGCTCGAGTTCGGCGCGCTGACGCAGTTGCTCAGTGTGGGCTTCGACTTCCTGCCGTAGGGGCGCCCACTGGCGGAAGAGGGCCTCGTGGGTGACCTGGGCGTAGGGTTCATGGCCGGGCTCGGCGCCGGTGGTGAGCAGGCGGGCATCGGTGAAGGCGTCCACCACGCGCCGTTCCCGGTCGGTCAGTTCGGCCAGCACGACGCGACGACGGGCCACCTCCTGGCCTTGGACGGTGACGAACCTCAGCAGGACGCGCAGGACCTCGTCGATAGCGACGCAATCGGTGCCGGCGCCGAGTTCGGCCACGGCGTGGTCGGCCTGCCGGGCCAGCGCCCCTGCGACCCCGCCGAGCCTGCGGTAGAGCTCCTCGGTCACGGTCTCGCCCGGACCGGACGCGAGGTACAGCTCCTGCAGCAGGTACGCCAGCAGCGGCAGCGCGTCGTCGGAACCGGTGTCCTCGACGATGGCGTCCACGACGCCGGGAGCGAACGACAAGCCCACCAATGCGCCGGGCCGCTTCACCACTTCGGCCAGTTGGCTCCGGTCAAGGGCGCCGATGGCCACCGGGTGCTGGAACATTTCGGCGTGGCCGGTGGCCAGCAGCGGCCTGAGGAAGTCCACCCGCAGCGTCGCCAGCACCCGCACCCGCG
Source organism: Actinacidiphila sp. bgisy167 (assembly GCF_057707665.1). NCBI lineage: Bacteria > Bacillati > Actinomycetota > Actinomycetes > Kitasatosporales > Streptomycetaceae > Actinacidiphila > Actinacidiphila sp. bgisy167. Next base: position 6,066 of record NZ_JBYIQP010000106.1, read on the forward strand.
CATCCCTGGCCAGGCAGGTGTGCAGGGCATCGAGGAACTGCGACCGCTCCCGTTCGCCGGCGAGCGTGACGAGCTCCTCGAACTGGTCCACGACCAGCAGCACACTCCGGAACCTGCCCGCACGCAGCCGCGCCAACTCTGCGACAAGCGCCGCCGGATCCTCCCGCAGACGTCGCAGCACCGTAGCCACTGACTCCCGGCCGCCGCCGGCCGCAGCGATGACCGCCGCCAGCGCCGCCAGCGGATTCGGCCCGGGCGAGAACGCCGGAAGGACCGTCCACCGCCGGCCGCGCAACCGCGGCATCAACCCCGCGCGCACCAGCGACGACTTCCCACTCCCCGAGGCCCCGACCAGCAGCAGGAATCTGTCGGCGGGACGGCTTTGCGGCTGGTGGAGACGCCGAGTCAGCTCATCGGACTGCGCCGGCCGCCCGAAGAAAACCGGAGCCTCGTCCTCGGTGAAAGCGTCCAGCCCTGGGTAGGGGACCCGGTCACGGGGCCAGACCGACCGCGGCGTCCCAGGATTCTCCAGCCGGTGGACGACCACCTGCAAGGCCACGGTCGCCACGATCAGCAGCCCGATCGCCGGTATGGCCACCCGCTGCAGCAACTGCAGCAGCAAGGGGACGTCGTTCTCATTGGTGGCGTAGTTCGTGACGATCCCCAGCAGGCTTCCGACCAGGACCAGCGTGACCTGAAGCAGTAGCTGCAGGCGGCCCCTCACGGCGCCGCATTCCCCGCGCTGCCGCGTCGCTGCATCCACGCCCCCCGGCTTCGCCGCTACCGATCGCCAACGGCAATCATCGGCCGCGGGCTGCAATATCTCAAGAGTGCCCGAGCAGCGAGCGACGGTGGCGTCGCACTCGGTGAGTTGCCGGCCTCGACAGTGAAGGCTCGAATCCGCGGCTGCGCGTTCTTCTGCTGCGAGCAGCGGGCAGGCAGGATCATGGCCATGAGGATTCTGGTTCTGGGCGGGACGTGGTTTCTGGGCCGATGGATTGCCGAGGGGGCGATGGCCCGCGGGTGGTCCGTGACGACGTTCAACCGTGGGCGCTCTGGGCGCGACGTCGACGGGGTGCAGGCCGTACGAGGGGACCGGACGGAGGCCGGCGATGTGGCGCGGCTGGCGGAGCGCGGGCCGTGGGATGCGGTGATCGACACCTCCAGCTCGGAGTTGGCGCCGCGCGATGTGCTGCTTGTTGCGTCTGCCCTGAGCAAGATGGCGGCACGGTGGGTGCACGTTTCCACGGTTTCCGTGTACGCGGGCTGGCCGCATTCGCATCTGACCGACCGCTCTGCGCTCTTGGAGAGCCCGGCCGATGCTGACGAGTCGTTCGGCTACACCGGCGAGGACGGGAGCCCGACCAAGTACGGGTTTCAGAAGGCCGGCGGGGAGCGGGCGGTGGGGGAGGCGTTCGGGGAGCGGGCGGTGTTTCTGCGGCCGGGGGTGATCCTGGGGCCGGGAGAGTATGTCGGGCGGTTGCCGTGGTGGCTGGAGCGGGCGGCTCGGGGCGGGCGGATTCTGGCGCCGGCCCCGGCCGACCGGAGGATTCAGCCCGTCGACGTCCGGGATGTGGCGGCCTTCGCGCTGGACCAGGCTGCGGGCACGGGTAGCGGGAGCTTCAACGTCTCCCATCCGGAGGGGATGACCTTCCGCGACTTCATTGGCGCGTGCCTGGAGGTGACGGGTGGCGCGGGGGCGCCCGTCTGGGTGGAGCCGGAGGTCCTGGCGGCGCAAGGGGTCGCGCAGTGGACGGAGTTGCCGCTGTGGCGTACGCACGCCGGGGTGTGGTCGGTCGACTCCGGGCGCGCGCTGGCTGCGGGTCTGCGCTGCCGGCCGTTGGCGGAGACGATCCGGGACACTTGGGCGTGGCTGTCGGCGGGTGGAAGCCTTGTTGACCATCCCCGGCGGGCGCTGCACGGGATCGCCGTCGAGAAGGAAGCGAAGATCCTTGCCTCACTGTGAACGTGTCGGTCAGGCTTCGAGGGCCAGCAGCCCTGTGTGCGGGCCGAGCCGGTACGGCGGGGACAGGCGCGTGTAGTCCTCGATGCGTTCGCGTAGTTGCCGGGGGAGCGGCGCCCCGTGGTAGGCGGGTTGCGCCAGGTGGCGACGGACCCGGGCCATGCGGACCACGATGCCCGTCATGCGGTGGTCCTCTGGAATGCTCCACACGGGTTCCAGCGCTTCGGCTGCGCCGTCGACGTCGCCGGACATGAGGCGGGCCAGGGCGAGGTCGGCCGCCGCGCCTCCGCGCACGTGCGCAGACTGTGTGTTCTGTGGTTTTTGCGCGAGTAGCACGAGGGCGCGCCGGGCGGAGGTCTCGGCTTGGGCGCCGTCTCCGATGACGAGCGCGGTGGTGCTGTTGGACATGGCCAACCGCTCGGCGGGGAAGCCGAACTCCCCGCCCACCGTGTCGTGTAGCTCGTCCCTTCGGCCGTGATCGGCCTCCTCGGAGCGCCTGATCGCGGCCTGGGCGGAGCTCACGTCGCCCAGGTGCGCGTACGCGCGGGCCTGGATGGCGTACAGGCGGCGGTACGCGACGTCGCCTACGGCGCCGTGTGACAGTGCGCGCTCGGCTTTCGCCGCGGCTTCGGTGGCTTCGCCGGAGTGGTAGGCGATATACGCCAATGCGCCGTCGGCGAAGGCGCGCAGCGGGGCGAACCGTGAGGTCTCGCCGTACAGCGCGGCCGTACGGGCGAAGCTCCTCGCGCTGGAGAGGTAGCCGAGATTGAAGGCGGCCGCAGACAGCAGGGCCGAGACTTGGCCGTTGAGGACCATCAGTTCCTGTTGCTGGGCGGGGATCTGCGTTCGGTCGCGCTGCCTCTCGACCTCCAGACGCAGGACGTCGGCGTCCTCGAACGCCTTCTGCGGTGGGACGGCGTGGTACTGCCGGGCGAGGCTGATCACCTGGTCGCGGATCTCGTCGATGCTGGTGTCGGAGATGGCCGCCGTGGCGGTCGCGTCGGCGCTGTCATGAGCTTCACGTGCAGTCATGCGAACTCGTTCTTCCAGGTCGCGGGGGATGGCGGGGAGATCGTCCGCTGCGGGCGGCGGCCCGAAGAGCTGCTCCACGGTGTGACCGGGGAACATGGTTTCGAGGATCCGGCAGGCTTCGGCGCCGGGCAGGCCGATGAGCTTGCCGGCCGTCCAGCGCCGGAACTGGCTCTCGCCGCAGGTGGGGTTGTTCGGACTCCTGCCGAAGAGCAGACCTCCGGTCTCGGTGAACTTCTGGTCGAACCTGCGGTACGGCATCCGGTCCCGGTCGACCAGCCACTTCAGCAGCGTCTTCGGCCCGTCGCCCATTCCGCCCCACTCTCCGAGTGTCCCGCACGCTGCGGCGCGCCTTGTGGATCGATCCCTTGACTGGAAGGGGACACCGTCGCCCCGCGAGGACGCAACAAGGCTGCAGCAGAGGCTATGTGAAAGCCACTCGGAAGCGCGGCACGTCACTCGGACGGTATCTGAAGGCCACCCGTGGAGGCATGGCGGAGCCATCCGGGCCGACAGAACCCTGTTCACCACGTTCGCTGAGCCGAGCGGTCGCTGCAGGTTCCCGTTACGGGGCGGGTCACGGCCGTGGAGTCGCGAACGACGCGTCATCCCCACACACCGGAGGAGTTGGTATGAGCCCGAACATCACGCTGAGCACGCAGGCCGCGCAGCAGCAGGCCGTCGCGTCGGACAGCGGTTTCGACCTGGACGTCACGCTGCTGGAGGTGGCGGACCCGGCCGGCCTGGTCAACGTCACCGACGACGGCTGCGGCAGCACGTGCGGCGCCTGCACGACCGGCGTCGCCTGACGCTCTCGTGCCCGATGCCGGTGCCGTCGTACGGCGTCCGCCCGGTGGCGGCACCGGTCGTCTCTTCCCCTTTCCCACTGCCCTTGAGGAGGTTGGTATGGCCTCACCCGCCCGCGTGTTCCGGTCCGGCTCCATCGCGCTCGTGCGCGCTGCGGCACACCCGCGGTTGCACGTTCCGCCGTGGCCCGATCTGATCGATTCGAGTCTGCAGGGCGTATCGGCACAGGTCGCCTGGCTGCGGGCGGTGTGGGATACGGCCGATGTCACCGACGCTGTGCGGCATGCCAGCCCGGCGCTGGCGCAGGAGATCCAGACACTGTGCATGGCAGAGCGGCCCGCCGGACGGGATGTACGGCGCGCGGTGCTGTCGGTGGCGCGTTACCTGCTACGTGCCGAGGGCCGCGCCACGCCGTTCGGGCTGTTCGCCGGGGTGACCACTGCCGCCCTCGGCACGAGGGCACGAGCCGAGTGGGGCACCGAGCACCGGACGGTGGTCCGTGCCGGCGCCGAATGGCTCGCGGCCGTGATCGGACGACTGGAAGCCTGCCCCGTGTTGCTGGCACGGCTGCCGGTGGTCGCCAACAGCGCGCTGATGGTCCGCGGCGACCGGGTGGTCGTGCCGTACCAGCCGGACGGGCGGGTGCGCGGCACGGGTGCCGTCGAGGTGGCGCTGCGACACTCCGAGCCGGTACGCGCCGCCTTGGCGGCAGCCCGTACCCCCGCCCCCGTGGTCGAGGTGAGGGAGAAGGTTTTGGCGAACTTCCCGGACGCCGGGCAGGAAACGGTCACGGAGTTGCTGGCGGAGCTCGTCAAGCGACGGGTGCTGATCACCTCGCTGCACGCACCCGGCACCGCGACCGACGCCTTCGGGCATCTGCTGGCGCAGCTCGACGCCGTCGGCGCCGACGGGATCACCCAGGTTTCCGAGCTGGTCCGTGAACTACGTGATATCGATGTCGCTTTGGAAGCCTGCGACGGGCGGCCCGTGCGCGAGAGCCGTGCCGGGCGGGAGCGTGCCGCCGAGCTGATGGGCGCGCTGGCCCCGGTCCGGCGGCATCCGCTCGCTGTGGACCTACGTCTGGACGCCTCCGTGACTCTGCCCGCGGTGGTGGCCCGTGAGGTGGAGAAGGCGGCGCTGGTGCTCGCCCGCGTGAGCTCCGCGCCGTACGGCACGGCGGCATGGAAGGCGTACCACCAGCGGTTCTACGAGCGGTTCGGGATCGGGTCGATGGTGCCCGTCCTGGACGCCGTCGCCGACAGCGGCATCGGGTTCCCCGACGGATACCCGGGAACCGCCGTCCCGGAGCGTCGCCCGCCGGTGTCGAGCCGGGACGAGGTGCTGGTGCGGCTGGCCCAGCAGGCTGTGCTCGACGGCCGCGAGGAGGTCGTCGTGGACGAGGCCCTGCTGGCGGCCCTGGACCTCGGACCCGAGCACCCCCGGCTCCCACCGCACGTGGAGATAGGGGTGCGGGTACACGCCGACAGCACCGCCAGCATGGAGCGCGGCGACTTCCGCCTGGAGGTCCTGAGTGTCTCCCGCGGCGCGGGCGTCGGCACCGGCCGGTTCCTTCCCGTCCTGGACCAGCAGGGGCGTACCGCGCTGGCCGGCGAACTGTCCGACCTGCCGGGAGGCGACGGCACCACCGCGGTGGCCCAGCTGTCGTTCCCGCCGCTGGTGCCGCAGACGGCGCACGTCACCCGAGCGCCCCGGGTCCTGCCGACCGTGATCAGCCTGGAGGAGCACCAGAGCCCGGACGCATCGGTCCTGACGGTCGAGGACCTGGCGGTGGGCTGCGACGGGCGCCGCATGTACCTGGCGGCGCCGGCGTACAGGCGGCGCGTCGAGGCCGTCGCGATGCACGCCCTGAACCTGCGCACCCACACCTCTCCGCTGGCCCGCTTCCTGATCGAGCTGAGCCGAGCCCAGTGCGCCGCGGTGACGCTGTTCGACTGGGGAGCAGCACAGGCCATGCCGTTCCTGCCGCGTCTGTGCCACGGACGCACGGTGATCTCACCGGCCCGGTGGCGGTTGACCGCGGACGAGCTCCCCGACCGCATCTCGCCCTGGAGCACGTGGGACGACGCCTTTACGGGGCTGCGCAGCCGACGCCGCCTTCCCCGGCATGTGCACCTCGCCGAAGGCGACCGGCGCCTCACCCTGGATCTCGACCACACGGGCCACCGGGTACTGCTGCGCGACCACCTGCACCGGTCCGGGCAGGCCGTCCTCGTCGAGGCACCGGGCAGGGCCGGCTGGTGTGGCGGCCGGGCCCACGAGATCGTCATCCCGCTCCGGGCCGTCGGACCCTCGCCGTGGCCGCGTCTCCCGGCTCCAACGCGGGACCGGATCATCGGCCGCGACCAAGGCCAGAGCCCGGCCGCGTCGCCCGTACTCCTGGCCGCCCTGTACGGCGACATCCGCCGGCAGGACACCGTCGTCGCCGAACACCTGCCCGCGCTGCTGGAGCGACTCGGCCAACCGCCCTGGTGGTACGTGCGCTTCCGCGACCCCGACCAGCACCTGCGGCTGCGGATCGCCCTGAACGACCCCGCCGACTTCGGGCCCGTCGCCGCAGAGGTCAGCGCATGGACGAACGAACTCCACGCCGCAGGCCTGCTGCGCGAGGTCCGCTACCCCACCTCCTACCCCGAGACCGGCCGCTGGGGCTCCGGACAAGCGTGGCAGGCGGCCGAAGAGGTGTTCCGTACCGACTCCCGCGCCCTGCTCACCCAACTTCGCCAGCGCGACCGGCCCGAACGGCGCGCCTTGGTCGCCGCGCACACCGTCGCCATCGCCTCCGCCTTCCTCGGCAGCACGGCGGCCGGAATGCGCTGGCTGATCGACCACATCCCCGCGACCGCCCCGCAGCCGGTGCCGCGCCCGCAGTTCACCGAAGCCGTCCGCCTCGCCGACCCCCGCCACGACTGGTCGGCACTGCGTTCGCTCCCGGGCGGCCCGCAGACCGTCGCCGCCTGGGCAGACCGGGATACGGCCCTGGCCGCCTACCGCAGCCACCTGCCCGGGCCGGACACCCACGGCATCAACGCCGACGACGTCCTGAACTCCCTCCTGCACGTGCACTTCGTCCGCCACGTGGCCGTCGACTTCCCCGAAGAGGCCCTCTGCCTGTATCTCGCGCGGGCCGCCGCCCTCACCTGGACTGCCCGCACCACCGGAAGGCCCGCATGAGCATCCATCCCTGCCACGACCTCGCCCGAGCCGTCAGCGACCGCCTCGCCCACCCCGACACCACCCCGCCCACCATCTATAGCCAGCAGGTGTGGCGGCGGTCCCTCGCCCACGGCATCCCCGGCATCGCCCTACTGCACATCGAACGCGCCGCCCAAGGCCTCGGACCCTGGCAGCGCGCCCGCGACTGGCTCACCGCCGCCGCCCGCACCCCCCTCACCGCCGGACCCGACAGCCACCCCTACCACGGCGCCCCAGCGCTCGCGCACGCATTGGCTTGCGCCGCCGAGCAGCGTCCCGGCACCTGCCGCAAAGCCCTGGACGCGCTGGACCGGCAGATCACCGTCGACACCCGACGCCGGCTGGACGCAGCACACCGCCGCCTCGACGCCCGACACCTCCCCGCCCTCGCAGAGTTCGACGCCATCCGCGGCCTCACCGGCTACGGTGCCTACCTGCTGCGCCGCGACCCCGACAGCCCCCTCGTCCACGCAGTCCTGGACTACCTCGTCCGCCTCACCAAGCCGATCCCCTTCAACGGTGTGGTGCTGCCCGGATGGTGGACCGCAACGGGCCCCGCTGGCACACCGCACAGCCGCTTCGCGGGCGGGCACGCCAACAACGGCCTCGCCCACGGCATCGGCGGAGTTCTGTCGCTGCTCGCCCTGGCCGCCCTGCGAGGCATCACCGTCCCCGGGCACCTCCACGCGCTGCGCACCATCTGCGCCTGGCTGGACCGCTGGCGCACCGACACCGACCACGGTCCGACCTGGCCGTACTGGATCACCCGCCCCGAACTGCGAACCGACCGGCCCGGCCCCGCCGGCCCGCGCCGCCCGTCCTGGTGCTACGGCACCGCAGGACTCGCGCGAGCACAACAACTCGCCGGCCGCGCCCTCGCCGACACCAGCCGCCAACTCGCAGCAGAAATCGCACTCATCGACGCCCTCACCGACACCGCACACCTCGCCACCGTGACGGACCCGTCCCTGTGCCACGGATACGCCGGCCTCGCCCACACCGCCGCACGCATGGCCCAAGACGCGCTACCCGCAACTCGCACCCGCCTCCACGCCCTCATCCCCGGTCTGCTCTCCGCCGTCCACCCCCCGGACGTAGACCCGGACACCGCGGCCACCACGCTCATCGACAGCAGCGCCTCCGGCACCGGACTGCTCGAAGGCGCCGCAGGCGTCGCCCTGGCCGTCCTCGCACCCAGCACCACCACACCCACCGCCTCCGCCTGGGACACCTGCCTGCTCCTGGCCTGAGCCCCGCCGTCACGAAGAGAGCCCTGATGCCCCGCGAGCACTGGCACCAGCACAACCTCACCTTCCCCGACCGCGACACCGCCCGGACCGCCGCAACCGGCGTCCTCGGCCCCGCCCTCACCGCCGCCCAGACCGACGGACTCCTCACCACCTGGTGGTATATGAACAAGCAGCCCTGGCCGCTGCGCTACTGCTGCCGCGGGCCCGCACCCGCCGCCATCCGGGACCTCCTCGACAAGCTCGCGGCCGACGGCCGGATCACCGCGTGGACGAGCAGCGTGTACGAACCGGAAACCGTCGCCTTCGGCGGCGAGCAGGCCATGGCGACGGCACACGACCTCTTCCACCACGACAGCCGCCATCTGCTCACCTGCGCCCAGCACCTCGGCGCCCGCGAGACCGCCGTCCTGCTGTGCAGCACCATGCTGCGCGCCGCGGGCCTGGACTGGTACGAGCAAGGCGACGTCTGGGCGAAGGCCGCCGCCCTGCGCCCGCCCGACCACGGCCACCTGCCCGAACAGGCCGCCGCGCACCTCCCGGCGCTGCGCCGACTGATGACCGCCGACACGCATACCCAGACGGGCCCCGGTGGACCTCTGGCCGGACACGATGTATGGATCGCGGCATTCGAACGAGCCGGGCGCGACCTCGCCCGCCTGGCCCGCACCGGTCAGTTGTCCCGAGGCCTGAGGGCCGTCCTCGCCCACCACGTCATCTTCCACGCCAACCGCGCCGCTCTCCCCCTGGAAGACCAGCGCACCCTGTACCAGCTCGCACGAGAGGTAGTCATGACCACCAGCGACCACACGGCACCCGCACAACCGCACACTACCGACGCCAACGCCGAACGGCTCCGCCACGCCCTGGTGGACCGGGTCGTCGCCGACGGCCGGGTGCGCACGCCCCGCATCGAGACGACACTGCGCAGCGTCCCCCGCCACGTTTTCGTGCCCCACGTCTCGCTCGACGTCGCCTACGCCGACACGACGGTCGACATCAAACGCGACGAGGACGGCACGTCCATCAGCTGCGCCTCACAGCCGGGGGTCGTCGGCCTCATGCTGGAGCAACTGCAGCCCCAGCCCGGGGACGCCGTCCTCGAACTCGGCGCCGGAAGCGGCTACAACGCCGCCCTTCTCGCCCACCTGGTCAGCGGCACCGGACACGTCACCACCGTCGACGTCGACGACGACCTCGTCAGCGGTGCCCGCGCCCGCCTTGCGGAGGCGGGCATCGGCAACGTCACCGTCGTCCTCGGCGACGGCGCCCTCGGCCACCCCGACGGCGCCCCCTACCAGCGGATCATCGCTACCGTCGGTGCCCACGGCGTGCCCCGCGCCTGGACTTACCAGCTTGCGCCTGGCGGTCGACTGGTCGTCCCCCAGCGGCTGCGCGGCAGCGTCTCCCGCTCCATCGCCTACGAGAACCACGACGGCCGCTGGTTGTCCGTCGGGAGCGAGATGAACACGTTCATGCCCCTGCGGTGCGGCATCGCCGACGACGAGCGCCGCATCATCCCCCTCACCCCGGACGGGACGGTACGGCTCCAGACCCACCTCGAGCAGGCGGCCGACGTCGAAGCCCTGGCCGACGTCCTCGACCAGCCGCGCACCGTCGAGTGGTCCGGCGTGCTCTACCGCGCCATGGAATCGCCGGAGTGGATGGAACTCTGGCTGACCTGCACCACACCCAGCGGCCTGACCCGGATGCTCTTCCCCCGCTCGGCGGCCGGCACCGTTCTCACCGACGACCCCTACCCGTCCGCCACCGCCGCCTTCGACAAGGGTGCGCTCACCTACCTCACCCGCCGCCTGTCCGAGCAGCGCACCCCGGACGGCGGCAAGCTGTGGGAGTTCGGCGTCGTCGGACACGGTCCCGGTGCAGACGAACTCGCCGCCCGCATCACCGACTCCATGCGCACCTGGGACCGCGACCACCGCGGCAGCGAAGCCCGCTTCGAACTGCTGCCCCTCGACGCCGCGGCGCCCGTCGAGACGGCCCCGGGCCGTTTCACCGTGGACACCCCCCTCAACCGCATCGTCATCGACTGGCAGTGACACGGCCCACCGGCCAGGCCGCTCGACCGCCTGGCCGGCTCCGTCCCCACCTCCGGAAGGAACCTGTGAACCCCCTGGACCCGCACGGGCCGACAGCCAAGCGGTTTCCCCTTGTCGCTCGCGTCCGCCCTGCCTGCCTCCCGCTGCCCGAACGCGTGGCGCAACTCGTCGAACTCGCCGACACCAGCCGACGGAACACTGACCAGGGACTGGCCTCCACCGTCTACAACCAGTCCGCGCTCCTCGCCTCCGACCTCGGACTCCCCGACCTCGCCCGCACGCTGTGCCACCAGCACGCCGCCGCCTACCTCCACGCGTGCCCCCTGCCCGCGATGAGCGCCATCCGAGCACTGGAACCCCTGGTCAACCTCGCACGCCTGCACATCCGCGCCGACCGCAACGACGACGGACACCACCACCTCCTCACCCTCCACGCGGCCGTCGACACCGCGACAGGCACCGTCCTGGACGGTGTAGCCGTACCCTCCGACCTGGCCGAAAGCCCACAGCAACGCCAGGAGGTACGCGCCTGGTTGTGGCGGGTCCTCCTCGCCGACGGCACCCGCGCACTCACCACTACAGGTCGCTGGCAGCAAGCCCTCACCCACATCGAACAGCACCACGGCATCGGCACCCGCATGCTCGACGGCCGCCAGGTCGCCGTCATCGCAGCCCTCACCGCTCGCGACACCGCCACCGCAGCCGAACTCCTCGATCACACGGCCCCCGGCGAGCCATGGGAGCAGGCCGTAACCGCCTGCCTCACCGCACTGTGCCAGCGCAGCACCGGCCAACCGGTCGACGGCCACATCGACCACCTGCTCGACGCCTTTCCCCAGCGACTTCCGGAACCCGGTCTCACCGTCTTCGACACCCGACTCGGTCTCACCGTCCTTGATGTCATCGCCGCTGCCGAGCACCCCGCAGCCCGCACGATCGCCGACATCCTCGCCCACCGGGCCCTGGACGCACGTGACGGATACGCCGCCCGCGAGATCCTTTCCCACGCGCTGACCACCGCCCTCATCACCGACCGGCAAGCCGAGCAGTGTCACGACCTCGTGAACGCCTGCGCCTTGGGCACCCGCACCCTCCCAGCACCCTTGCGCGACGACCTCGCCGCCGCACGCCACACCAGCGACGAGGTGATCCGCACCAGCCTCGGCCACGCAGCCTCCGAGCGCTGACCCCCGCCGGGAGAACGACGCGGACGAGCCGGCATCCAGCGCCGGAAAGTCTTTGAAAGACCTGGTGAGAGCAGACTTCCGCTCTTCGCGCACCCACGGTGTCGTGGTCGCGTCCCGTCCGCGATCACTGGGAGGCCATTGCCATGGCTGCGCTCCTCTTCACCGTCGCGCTGTTGCTGCCCTTCGCCCCGACTGCCGGCCCGTTCGCCCTCACCGAAGCCCGCGACTGCGTACGCCCCGGACACGGCCGCCATCGACGCGTCGTACGCGCTCGCCACGCGGCCCGAGGAGGCCGGCGATGACCACCCACCCCGACCCGACCGCCAGCGCCGACATCCTTTGGCGCTGGACCAGCTGCACCCCCAACGCCCCCGCCCAGGCCCGCACCGCCCTACGCTGCGCCCTCGACCAGCTCGGCTACGGCGGTGAGGTCATCAGCGACGCCGTGTTGGCAGTCTCCGAGCTGGTGGCCAACGCCACCGAGCACGCGGTCGGCCCCTACGAACTGCGGCTGCGTC